>DCIS01000100.1:8127-15184 GCA_002317475.1 Prevotellaceae bacterium UBA1720
TTCGATAATTCGATATCTCGAGACTTCGAATCGTCGATATTTCGACCCATCGATCCATCGATATTTCGCGAACCAACTTGTATTATATATATTTAATAAGGTATATATGCAGAACGATTTTCAAAAGTTTGCCACACGTCACCTGGGTATGAACAGCCAGGTGCTGCATGATGTTGTTTCCATGCAGAACCAGTACCTTAACCCCTATATCCTGGAGGAGCGTCAGCTGAACGTTACTCAGATGGATGTGTTCAGTCGTTTGATGATGGACCGCATCATCTTCCTGGGCACCCAGATTGATGACTATACGGCCAATACGCTGCAGGCACAGTTGCTGTATCTGGACAGCGTAGATCCAGGAAAGGATATCAGTATCTACATCAATAGCCCTGGTGGTAGTGTATATGCCGGTCTGGGTATCTATGACACCATGCAGTTCATTCAGAGTGATGTGGCTACTATCTGCACGGGTATGGCTGCTTCGATGGCTGCTGTATTACTGGTGTCTGGTCAGGAAGGCAAGCGCTCAGCCCTGACACACAGCCGTGTGATGATTCACCAACCAATGGGTGGTGCACAGGGTCAGGCCAGTGATATTGAGATCACTGCACGTGAGATCCAGAAGTTGAAGCAGGAACTCTATACCATCATTGCTGACCACTCGCATACCGAGTTTGACAAGGTGTGGGCAGACAGTGACCGTGACTACTGGATGACAGCACAGGAGGCTCAGGAATATGGTATGATCGACCGTGTGCTGAGTCGAAAGGGTTAATTCAGGTGGGGTCTGATATTTCCCATCTATAGTTGTTAAATCTGGTGGGGTTGTGTTGCAACCCTGCCTAAAACCTATACATTACTATGGCAAGACCTGCCAAAAAAGTTTGTGCATTTTGTGGAAGGGCAGAAGGACAGGTTAATATGCTCATCTCCGGCCTAAACGGACAGATCTGTAACGACTGTGCTGTTCAGGCTTACCAGATTGTACGTGAAAATCTGGGTGGCTTTGAGGAGGTTGACGATGATGACAGACACTCTTCATATAACGTTGACATGAAGAAGGTGCCCAAGCCTCGTGAGATAAAGCAGTATCTGGACCAGTATGTCATTGGTCAGGATGATGCGAAGCGTTATCTTGCGGTAAGTGTGTACAACCATTATAAGCGTCTTTCACAACCCAAGGAGAAGGATGGTGTGGAGATTGAGAAGAGCAACATCATCATGGTGGGTAGCACGGGTACGGGTAAGACCCTCTTGGCTCGAAGCATTGCTACCTTGCTGAATGTGCCTTTCACCATCGTTGACGCTACGGTGTTTACCGAGGCCGGATATGTGGGCGAGGATGTGGAGAGCATCTTGTCCCGACTGCTTCAAGTGGCAGACTTTGACGTAAAGGCTGCCGAACGTGGCATTGTCTTCATTGACGAGATAGATAAGATTGCCCGTAAGGGTGACAATCCTAGCATCACACGTGATGTGAGCGGTGAGGGTGTACAGCAGGGTTTGCTGAAGTTGCTTGAGGGTAGCATCGTGAATGTGCCACCAAAGGGTGGACGTAAACATCCCGACCAGGACTACATCCATGTGGATACACACAACATCCTCTTTATCTGTGGTGGTGCATTCGATGGCATTGAGCGCAAGATAGCACAGCGTATGAATACTCATGTGGTGGGATACGATTCGGTGCAGAACGTTGCCAAGCTGGACAAGAAGAACCTGATGAAGTACATCCTGCCTCAGGACCTGAAGAGTTTTGGTCTGATTCCTGAGATCATTGGTCGTCTGCCTGTGCTTACCTATCTGAATCCTTTGGACAGAGAGGCACTGCGTAATATCCTGACCGAACCCAAGAACTCTCTTGTGAAGCAGCAGATCAAACTGTTCAAGATGGATGGCATTGACCTGACTTTCGCCCCCGAGGCTCTTGAATACATGGTAGACAAGGCTGTAGAGTATAAACTCGGTGCACGTGGTCTACGTAGTATCATGGAAGCCATTATGATGGATGCACAGTATGAGGCTCCGTCATGGAGAAGGAAGGAGTTTGAGGTGACACTCAACTATGCTCGCCAACAACTCGAAAAGGCAAATTTCCCTGCTCCTGCTGCGATCTGAATGTCATAAAATGCCTCAAAAAACATAGCAATACGTCGTTTTTTGGGCAAAAAATGATATTTTAAGAAAAAATAACACAAAATAGTTGGCCATTGTTTGGTCTTTTATGAAGTTTTTGTTATAACTTTGTAAAAGCCTAAGCAATGGCCAATTATCTTTTTGTGTGCAAAAGGAGTTTTCTGCATGCTGATGAAGTTGGTCTTTACAACAAAAGGCTGCAACGCAGACATGCCGATATGAAAGACATTAACCTTACAGAAAAGCTGAAACGCTATTTCGGTTTTGATGCCTTTAAGGGGGATCAAGAGGCTATTATCCGTAATGTACTTGACGGGCATGATACTTTTGTGCTTATGCCAACGGGAGGAGGTAAGTCACTTTGCTATCAACTACCGGCCTTGCTCATGGAGGGTACGGCTATCATTATCTCTCCTCTGATTGCCTTGATGAAGAACCAGGTGGATGCTATTCGCCAGGTCAGTGAGTTGGATGGTATAGCCCATTGTATCAATTCCTCGCTGACGAAATCAGCTGTCGATATCGTGAAGGCAGACATACAGAATGGCATCACCAAGTTGTTGTATGTGGCTCCCGAATCCCTTACCAAGCCAGAATACGTGGATTTCCTCAGGAGTATAAGAATCTCGTTCTATGCTGTGGATGAGGCGCATTGTATCTCTGAGTGGGGACACGATTTCCGTCCTGAATATCGTAATATCCGTCCCATTGTACAGGAGATTGGCGAGGCACCCATCATTGCCTTGACGGCAACAGCAACGGCAAAGGTGAAAGTGGATATCAAACGAAATCTGGGCATGATGGATGCCACGGAATTCTGCAGTTCGTTCAATCGTCCCAACCTGTATTATGAAGTTCGTCCCAAGACGAAGGAAATAGACAAGGATATCGTGAAGTTCATCCGTCAGCATCCAGGGAAGAGTGGTATCGTGTATTGTCTAAGTCGTAAGCGTGTGGAGGATCTGGCAGAGATTCTGCGCGCCAATGATATCAATGCCCGTGCTTATCATGCTGGTATGGATAATGTGACCAGAAATCAGACACAGGATGATTTTATCATGGAGCGTATAGACGTGATTGTGGCTACCATTGCCTTTGGCATGGGTATTGACAAGCCCGATGTACGCTATGTCATCCATTATGATATTCCCAAGAGTCTTGAGGGTTATTATCAGGAGACTGGACGTGCAGGAAGAGATGGAGGAGAGGGCATCTGTCTGACATTCTATACACGAAAAGACCTTCAGAAACTGGAGAAGTTCATGGAAGGTAAACCTGTGGCTGAGCAGGATATAGGACGGCAACTGTTGCAGGAAACGGCGAACTATGCTGAGACCACGATCTGTCGTAGACGTGTGCTCCTACATTATTTTGGCGAGATATATGACAAGGATAATTGTTGCAACTGTGATAATTGCCTCCATCCTCGCGAACTGGTAGAGGCTCAGGATGAGTTGAGCCGAGTCCTGGTGGTGGTAAGCCAACTCAAGGAGATGTTCAAGGTGGAATATATCGTGAACATGCTCATCGGTAGAGAGACAGAGGACATCCGTTCACACCTGCACAACAACCTGGAGTGTTTTGGCATTGGTGACGACCACAACATGACCTTCTGGGGAGCCGTGATACGCCAGGGTATTCTGGCAGGCTACATGAAGAAGGATGTAGAGAATTACGGTCTCGTGAAACTGACAGCCCAAGGACGACGTTTCATGGCTAAACCAGAGCCATTCATGATATCAGAGGACCGGGAGTTTGCTGACTATGACCAACCTGAAAGTATGGTCACCACGTCTGCCTTGGATGAACCTCTGCTGAAGATGTTGCGTGACTTGCGACACAAGAAGAGTCAGGAACTGGATATTCCTCCCTATGTTATTTTCCAGGATAATTCTCTGGAAGACATGGCAACGCAATATCCTGTAACACAGACACAATTGTTGAACGTCATAGGTGTTGGAGAAGGTAAGGCTGCACGATACGGGAAGGATTTCTGTGCGCTCATTGCCAAGTACTGCGAGGAAAACGAGATAGAACGTCCTGATGAATTGCGTGTCCGTACTGTGGCCAACAAGTCAAGGCTGAAAGTGGGCATCATTCAGCGCATAGACCGTAAACTGGGACTGAGAGACATCGCTCGTTCAGAAGGACTGGACTATGATGATCTGCTCTCTGAAATATATGCTATTGTAAAGAGCGGAACACGTCTGAACATCGATTATTATATTGATGAAATCATGGACGAGGATCACATGCTCGATATCTACGACTATTTCCGTGACGAGTCTGAAACGGACAATATCGATGACGCCTTGGATGAACTGGGAAGTGACTACACCGAGGAAGATGTGAAATTGGTGCGTATCAAGTTTATGAGTGAATTGGCCAACTAGTGACGAAGTTCCTCATGATTGCTATTAAATAAAGTGAAATCTATGCTGATGTTGGCATAGGTTTCATTTTTTTTTTGTACCTTTGCACGCAATATATTAAACACACTAAGTAAGTGATCAAAATTAGCTTAATAATAGATGTGTTTTATTCTGATGCAGGTTTCAATCTCGTTTGAAGGAATGATGTGGACATCATGACTGAAAATGAGGCAGAAAGATGCGCAGAAGAAAGAACAGATATTGTTGAGGTCACTTGCTTAAACACTATAAAGATAAATTTGATTACTTACTTATACTATGGCATCATTTATTGAAGACAAGATTGTGATAGAAGGTATTACCTTCGACGATGTATTGCTGATCCCCGCTTATTCTGAGGTTCTCCCAAGAGAGGTTTCGCTGACAACCAAGTTCTCAAGGAATATTGAGTTGAAAATCCCCTTTGTTACGGCTGCTATGGACACCGTGACTGAAGCTCCCATGGCTATTGCCATTGCTCGTGAGGGTGGTATCGGCGTTATCCACAAGAATATGTCGATAGAGGATCAGGCACGCCAGGTTGCTATCGTAAAGCGCGCTGAGAACGGAATGATTTATGATCCTGTAACCATTATGCGTGGCAAGACGGTAAAGGATGCCTTGGATCTGATGGCTGAATATCACATTGGTGGTATCCCTGTTGTAGATAAGGACAATAAGTTGGTAGGTATTGTTACCAACCGTGACCTCCGTTTCCAGACTGATTTGAATCGTAAGATTGACGAGGTGATGACCAAGGACAATCTGGTTGTGACACATCAGCAGGCAGATCTGGAGAGTGCAAGTAAGATCTTGTTGGAGCACAAGATTGAGAAGTTGCCCGTTGTTGATGAGGATAATCATTTGATCGGTCTGATTACCTACAAGGATATCACTAAGGCTGCTGATAAGCCCATGGCTTGTAAGGATGCCAAGGGACGTCTGCGCGTTGCTGCAGGTGTTGGCGTTACTGCTGATACTTTCCAGCGAATGGAGGCTTTGGTGAAGGCAGGTGTTGATGCTATCGTCATTGATACTGCTCATGGTCATTCAAAGGGTGTTATCGAGAAGGTACGCGAAGCAAAGGCTGCCTTCCCCGAGGTAGACATCGTTGTGGGTAACATCGCAACTGGCGAGGCTGCTAAGATGTTGGTTGAGGCAGGTGCTGATGCCGTTAAGGTGGGTATCGGTCCCGGTAGTATCTGTACCACTCGTGTCGTTGCTGGTGTAGGTGTTCCTCAGTTGAGTGCCATCTATGATGTTGCTGCTGCCCTGAAGGGTACTGGTGTGCCTTTGATTGCTGACGGTGGTCTGCGTTACAGCGGTGATGTCGTAAAGGCCTTGGCAGCTGGTGGTTACTGCGTCATGATGGGTTCTCTGGTTGCTGGTACCGAAGAGGCTCCTGGTGAAACCATCCTTTACAACGGACGTAAGTTCAAGGCTTACCGTGGTATGGGTTCTTTGGAGGCAATGGAGAAAGGTAGTGCTGACCGTTATTTCCAAGGTGGTGTCAAGGAGACCAAGAAGCTGGTTCCCGAAGGTATCGCTGGTCGTGTACCCTACAAGGGCACTGTACAGGAGGTTATCTATCAGATGGTAGGTGGTCTGCGTAGTGGTATGGGTTACTGTGGTGCGAACAACATTGACGAACTTCATAATGCCAAGTTCACCCGTATCACCAATGCCGGTATGCTGGAGAGCCATCCCCATGAGGTTATCATCACCAGTGAGGCACCAAACTACAGTCGTCCTCAGTAATCATCGTAAGTTAAGATTTAACCCTGGAGTTGTTTTATGCTCCAGGGTATGAAAAATAGTCCCAACCAAAAGATTGAAATGAAAAAGACAATCGTCGCTGCTTTTCTGGGTGTAATGTGCCTGACAGCTGCTGCGCAGAAGGAGGATCCCATCGTAATGCGTATCAATGGCAAAGCCGTTCCTCGTTCTGAATTTGAGTACAACTATAACAAGAACAACACGGAAAGCGTCCTGGACAAGAAGGATTTGCTGGAATATGTAGACCTGTTCGTAAACTATAAGTTGAAGGTGCAGGCTGCAGAGGATGCAAAACTGGATACTTTGACCAGTTATCAGCAGGAATTCCGTCAGTATCGCGATCAGCAGATTCGACCCATGCTTGTTACTCCAGCTGCAGAAGAGGCAGAAATCCGTAACTACTATGACAATATGGTGAAGAGTCTCGAAGGTCACGATCTGTACCTTCCCGCTCATATCTTTGTGCATGTCACTCAGGATGCTTCCAAGGAACAGCAGGCTGCTGCCAAGGCTCGTATAGACAGTATCTACAATGAGTTGCAGAAGGGTGCCAATTTCGATGACATGGCGAAGCAGTACTCTGATGACAAGCAGACAGGAGCCCGTGGTGGTCTGATCCAGTGGATTGGTCCTCATCAGTTGCTGCCCGAATTGGAGGAGGTGATCTTTGCCATGAAGGATAGTGGCGAGGTTGCTGCTCCTGTATTGTCAACAGTAGGTTATCATATCATCCA
>DCIS01000100.1:15254-15574 GCA_002317475.1 Prevotellaceae bacterium UBA1720
CGTTACCTGGAGCAGCGTGGACTCAAGGAGCAATTGGCCAGCAAGGCCGTTGACGAACTGGCAGAGAAGAACGGTAAGACTGCTGAGCAGATCCTTGACGATGAGACTGAGCGTCTGTGTGCTCAGGACGACGAGTTGAAATACCTCGTAAAGGAATACCATGACGGTTTGTTGCTGTTTGAGGTTTGTACACGCGAAGTCTGGGATCCCGCTTCCAAGGATACACTTGGACTTGAGAAATACTTCAAGAAGAATAAGAAGAGCTATAATTGGGACAAGCCTCACTTCATGGGCATGGTCTATCATTGCCGCCAAGAGGG
>DCIS01000100.1:15788-21793 GCA_002317475.1 Prevotellaceae bacterium UBA1720
GTAGGAACGGTTTTGAAGAAAGGTCCTAAGAAGTGGACTGATGTCAGTGCCCAGGTCGTAGCTGATTATCAGCAGGAATGCGAGAAACAGTATGTGGCTGAATTGCGTAAGCGCTATACCGTCGAAGTGTATAAGGATGTACTCGATACGGTAAACAACCACTAACAGTTCGAGGTTTCGTGTGTTGGCATTATTTGTTCTATATTTAAAAATCTTCATTGCATAATATTTACTTACGATGCGATATCTGTTAAGTTTAGTTTTTGCTTTTGCATCTCTGTGCTCGTGGGCTCAGAGTAATGTCGTTGATGAGGTTATCTGGGTAGTTGGTTCAGAGGCTATTCTGAAGAGCGATGTTGAGAGTATGCGTTCTGAGCCTGACTGGAATAAGATTCAAGGCAATCCCTATTGCGTTATCCCTGAGCGTATTGCTATTCAGAAACTCTTCCTTCATCAGGCAGAGATTGATAGTATCGAGGTTACTGACCAAGATGTTAATCAAATGGTTGAACAGCAGGTTAACGATTGGGTGATGCGTGCTGGATCAAAGGAAAAGCTGGAGGAGTACATGAACTCGTCTATTACGCAGATCCGTGAGGAGATGTTTGAATCGCTTAGAAACCAGAGCCTTGTGGAACGCATGCAACAGAAGTTGACAGGTGATGTCAAAGTTACTCCTGCAGAGGTGCGTCGTCATTTCAAGGATCTTCCAGAAGACAGTCTGCCTTATATCAACACTCAGGTGGAGGTGGAGATTCTGATTAAGCAGCCTCAGATTCGCCAAGAGGAAATAGACCGTGTAAAAGATGCCTTGCGTGGTTACTCAGAACGTGTTACCAGTGGTGAGATATCCTTTGGTAATCTGGCACGTATGTACAGTCAGGATGATTCTCGTAGACAAGGTGGCGAACTGCCCTATTTTAGCAAGATGGAACTGGATCCAGCCTTTGCTAACGTAGCCTTTGCCTTGAGTGATACGAAGAAGGTCAGCAAGGTTGTAGAGTCTGAATTTGGCTATCATATTATTCAGTTGGTTGACAAGAATGGCGAAAAGATTAAATGCCGCCATATCTTGCTGAAGCCTGAAGTTAATCAGGAGGATGTGGATACTTGTCTCTCTCGTCTTGACACGTTGGCTGAAGATATCCGTAAGGAATTGGTTACCTTTGAGGAGGCTGCTGCAAGAATCAGTGACGACAAGGACACGCGCAATAATCATGGTTTGATGTCAAAGATTATTGCAACGGATCAAGGTCGCGAACGCACTTCTCGATTTACCATGAGTGAGTTGGCTGATGAGTCTCCCGAAGTGGCTCAGGTTGTTAATGACATGGAGATTGGTGAGATATCCAAACCTTTCCAGATGATTAACGGCAAGGGAAAGACCGTATGTGCTATCGTAAAGTTGAAGTCTCGCATCAAGGCACATAGAGCAAACATGCAGGAGGATTTTCAGGTCCTGCGTGATGTAGTGATGGCCAAAAAGAGACAGGAAGTACTGGACAAGTGGATACGAGAGAAGCAGCGTACGACTTATGTACGTATCAACGAGGAATGGCGCGATTGTGAGTTCCAGTATCCAGGATGGGTGAAGTAAGAGGTTTAGATGCGTAGGGGCGTATACTTTCTTTTTTCATTGTTTCTCGGTGTACTTACGTTTTCGTGGGCGTTTACTCCGGAGGTGGCAGAGTTTGATGTTACGGTAGATCTATCTGATCTTCTGTTCACACCAAGTGCTGCTGAGAAACCTGCAAACTCCCCTGCACCAAAAGACAAAAAAGATGATCAGGTGCACCTCTTGCATGCTGATCGTCTATACTATAATATCTACACACGACGTGATGCACAGATACTCGTGGGAGATGTGCAGTTCGAACATCAAGGTACATTGATGTTCTGTGACAGTGCGTTGTACTATCAGGAAACCAAGTCTTTTGATGCTTTCGGCAATGTCAGGATGAAGCAGGGTGATACCCTTACTTTGACTGGCGAAGTTCTTTACTATAACGGTATTGAGCAGAAAGCCCGCATGAGTGGACATGAGGTGCTCCTGAAGCATCGTGATACCTATTTGTATACGGACAGTCTTGTCTATGATAAGTTGTTTGGAGTAGGGTATTTCCCAGATCGTGGTAGATTGATTGATCAGGGAAATCAACTGACGAGTGACTATGGTTCGTATACACCCAGTACGCGTCAGGCTGTGTTCAACTTCAACGTTCGTCTGATCAATCCTCTTCCCCCTGAACCGGTAAAGTCTGAGTTGCTGAGTGATACCTTGTATTACAATACGGGTTCGGGGTTGGCACACGTCGTGGGTCCTTCCAATATCACGCAAGGAACGACCTTGATATACACGGAGAATGGTTATTATGATTCCAACAATGACTTCTCTTATTTGCTCAACCGTTCACATGTCAATTATGTCTCGAAGAGAATAGAAGGTGACAGTCTGAACTATGATGGAAGCACAAAGATTAGCAAGGGATATGGTCAGGTAATCTATGACGATTTTGCCAACAAGAATAGATTCATTGGTAATTATCTCCTGTATAATGACAGCACAGGATATGCTGAGGCTGCAGATAGTGCCCTATGCGTGGATTACTCTCAGCGTGACACCCTTTGGGCACATTCTGACTCCATAAAGATGTTCACGTATCATCTGGATACAGATAGTATGTATCGTATGGTACATGCCTATAACAAGGTACGAATCTATCGTTTGGATATGCAGGCCGTCTGTGATTCAATGGTACATTCTGGCAAGGATTCCTGTATCACTATGTTCAAGGATCCTATCCTCTGGCAACAAGGTGAACAAGTTCTGGGTGAAGTGATCCAGGCATGGACTAATGATTCTACTTTGGACAGTATACATGTCGTCAATCAGGCACTTTTGGTGGAAAGAATGGACAGTCTACATTATAATCAAGTGGCCAGTCGAGAGATGTATTCCTATTTTGACGAGAATGGCGAGGTATATTTGAATCAAGCTGTAGGTAATGTGCTCGTCAATTACTATCCTTTGGATGATGACTCCTTGATGATTGGAATGATACATGCTGAAAGTACCGATTTGAAACTATACCTCAAAGACCGCCAGGTTCAGAAGATATGGATGCCCAGTACTAATGGTATGTTCTATCCTGTGGAGAAGACTTCGCCCAAGGATCGTTTCCTGCCCACCTTTGCATGGTTCGACTATGTTCGTCCAAAGGACAAAAACGACATCTTTAACTGGGTTCCCAAAAAAGAGGGTACGAAGTTGAAAGAGAGCGTGACACACCAAGCCCCAACTCAGAAACTGGATGCGCTACGCAAGAATGTGCAGATGAAGAAAGAAGCATCTGGCAATGTTTCATTAACCAAATAAGAGACTGTCATGGGAATGTTTACGACCAGGATGCCCCGCAAATACCGTCGGGTTTCCATATATACAAACGAGCGTAAGGAGAATCTGCAGAAACTTGTCGATCGTGTAAAGCGTGAGCAGGGTGAACTCCCCGACCAACCTTATGACATCACAGACAGGTTCAAGGGTAAGTTCTCTAAGTATACTCCCCATGCACAGCGTGCCCAGGAAGGTAGAAAGTTGGCATGGCCTGTTATCATAATGATCATCTTTGCCCTTCTGCTTGTTTGGTATTTCCTGCAGACGGGTCATTTGTATGGAAGGCATTAACCTTTATGTCAAGGTCTTGAATAAACCTCGTTAAACTCCTCAATAACACTCGATTAACTCCTTATTCCTCATGGCTGATATCATTCAACTTCTCCCCGAAACCGTTGCCAATCAAATCGCTGCAGGCGAGGTGGTTCAGCAGGCCTCTTCCGTGATAAAGGAATTGGTGGAGAATGCTGTTGATGCTGGAGCAACGCATGTGGATATTTCTATCGTGGACAGTGGAAAGACGCTGATACAGGTAATAGACAATGGAAAGGGTATGAGTCAGACTGATGCACGTATGGCTTTTGAACGTCATGCCACCAGCAAGATTCGTAAGGCTGAGGATGTCTATGCCTTGCACACTATGGGGTTCCGTGGTGAGGCCTTGCCAAGTATTGCTGCTGTCTCGCATGTGGTTCTGCGTACCAGACAAGCAGACCAACAACTCGGCACGAAGGTCTGTCTTGAGGGTGGTGAATTGATCAGTCAGGAACATGACATGTGTCAGGTCGGGACTAGTTTTGCGGTGAGTAATCTCTTCTTCAACTTGCCTGCGCGTCGCGCCAACCTGCTCAATCACTCCAAGTCAGAGCATCGCTATATCATCCAGGAGTTCGAACGTATGGCATTGGTTAATCCTTCTGTAGGTTTTACGTTCTACAATAACGGAACCATTGTCCATGATCTCCCTGTTTCCAACGTTCTTCAGCGTATCGTCAACCTGTTTGGCAAGAAGGTTTACAGTCAGTTGCTTCCTGTTGAGGTGGAAACTTCGCTCTGCAAGATCAGTGGATTTGTGGGCAGGCCAGATATGGCGCGCAAGAAAGGAGCGCTTCAATACCTTTTTGTCAATGGTAGATACATGCGCCATCCCTATTTCCACAAGGCTGTATGTGAGGCATTTGAGGACTTGATCCCTGAGGGTGAGCAGGTTCCGTATTTCCTGTATTTTACGGTAGATCCCTCCAGTATTGATGTTAACATTTCGCCCTCCAAGACAGAGATAAACTTCCAGAACCAAAGTGCTATATGGCAGATCATCATCTCTGTTATCAAGGAGTCTCTGGGTAAATACAATGCTGTACCTGTAATAGACTTCGACACAGAAGGCAGCCCCAGTGATATCCCTGTGTACAATCCTCAGACCACACGTCCTCAGCCAGCTCCAGAGGTGTCCTTTGACAACAGTTTCGACCCCTTTGCCTCGTCACAGGCCATGGCAGACACTTCTGCGCGAATGGAGGTCAAACCTTCGCATGCAACGTCGTTCAAACCTGGTGGTTCCTATGCAGGTGTTACCATACCTTCTCGTCAGCAAACGACTTTTGGTGGGAGTGCAGTCCCCTATCAATCAATGTCGGGTGTTCATCCTGATGAGGAATTGCCTTCAATGGAGTATGAATCCACAGGTCTGGAATCGTTGCAGGACATGGAGAAAAGCAACGAATACTATCAGTATCGAGGACAATACATTTTCACGGCAGTAAGAAGTGGGTTGATGATCATTGATCAGCATCGTGCTCACATGCGCGTATTATATAATAGGTATAGAGCTACGATGGAGGGGCAGGCTACAGCTACACAAGGACTGCTTTTCCCTGAAATCATTCAACTATCCGCCTCGGATGCAGCTTTGATGGACTGCATCATGGACGATCTTCATAATCTCGGTTTTGATTTGAGCCCCTTGGGTGGAGGTTCCTTCTCAATCCTTGGTGTCCCTGCCTCGCTGGGTGGGGTAGAGCCAGTCTCTCTTCTGACTGAGATAGTGGAATCTGTGCGTGATTCGGGCAAGTCTGCCAAGGAGGATGTGCAACATCGTCTGGCATTGGCCATGTCCCGTCATGCGGCTCTTTCTATAGGCGAGGTGCTCAGCCGTCAAGAGATGGAATCCCTTGTTGGTGATCTTTTTGCTACGGATAACCCTAGTTTTGGCCCTGATGGTAAGGTTGTACTGAGTATTCTTCCTCAGGATAATATCGACAAACTATTCCGATAATTAGTCAAGGAACTCGTTTTTAATCATCATAGAATACACAAAAGTGCGGTGCCTTTTGGTTAACGCGTTTTTTTTGCGTAACTTTGTATCGAAAATATAGACACATAGATAAAAATGGAAGCTAAGGAAAAAGTCATTTTGACGGGTGACCGTCCCACTGGTAAGTTACACATTGGACATTACGTAGGTTCTCTTCGTCGTCGCGTAGAGTTGCAGAACTCTGGCCTTTATGATAAGATATTTGTGTTTGAGGCTGATGCCCAGGCTCTTACAGATAATATTGACAATCCCGAGAAAGTTCGTCAGAATGTGATCGAGGTGGCTTTGGACTACCTT
>DCIS01000124.1:0-311 GCA_002317475.1 Prevotellaceae bacterium UBA1720
GCGGTATCACCGTCGATAGCCTGACGACCACCAATGATAAGGTCTACGTCGGGAGCAACGTGCTTGATAGCGGTAGAAAGTGCATAGCTGGTGGCCAAAGTATCAGCACCGGCAAAGGCACGGTCGGTAAGCAGATAGCCACCGTCAGCACCACGGTACATGGCTTCACGAATCACTTCTGCAGCACGACCGGGACCCATCGTGACGATGGTGACGGTGCTGCCTGGATTCTGGTCTTTCAGTCGGAGAGCCTGCTCCAATGCATTCAAATCTTCGGGATTGAAGATGGCAGGCAGCGCGCTACGGTTTAC
>DCIS01000124.1:393-777 GCA_002317475.1 Prevotellaceae bacterium UBA1720
ATTTTCAAACTCATATCTTATTATTATAAATAATGTGTAAACTCTAATTATTAGCGTAAAACGCGTGCAAAGATACACAATTTTTCTCGGAATGTGCAACTTTGCTGCAAAAAATATGCTTGTTAGGGACGATAGTTGCCCCCTAAAGGGGGATAATAGCATCAAAAGTGGTGATAAACAGGTGATAAATGTTCTTTCATCGTCACTTAGAACTGCGGTATGGCTACTTTGGCTCCATCACGTTTGGCACTTCTTTCTGTCAGTTCGGTGAAGCAACTCCATAGTGCAGCCTCATGAGCCCCCATGTCTGGGTCAGTACCTTTCTCTAAGGCCGTAATCAGACGACGGTCCATGATGTAGTTCATGACGTTCTTCACACCTTTC
>DCIS01000124.1:929-8250 GCA_002317475.1 Prevotellaceae bacterium UBA1720
CCACAGACCGTTTGCAGGCGATTGTATGGACGTGGGGTAGAGATATCGTATTGCAGCAACATCGTTACTCCACGACGAGTATGGATGAGTGTATCGTTGACATTGTCGCCTGTGCCATGATGCTGGGCATCCAGGCTGATGAGGTATTCCATGCTGTCATCAGGACGAAGCAACTGGCACATGGGACCTAATCCATGGGTAGGATAGGGATTGCCTTGTAGTTTGCGGCGCAGACCTATCATCCAGTCTGATGCAACGGTGTGTATGTACGCTCCCTCCAAGTGTACGATCTCGCCTAGAAGACCTTTTCTGACGATTTCCTTGATGCCAAGATGCCAGGTGTCATAGCAGCAATTCTCCAGCATCACGCAATGACGCCCAGTGTGTCTGCTTGTTCTGACTAACAAGTCGCAATGGGCAACAGTCAGTGCTGCTGGTACTTCTATGGCTACATGCTTTCCCGCTTGCATGGCCTCAACGGCAATTTCCACATGGCAGTCCCAGGGAGTACAGATGTAAAGCAACTGAATATCGGGCATTGCAATGACGGCATGCCAGTTGGTTAGAAAAGGTACGTCGGATGGTAGGCTCTGTTGTTGTGCCTTTTTGTCGCATAGGCATACGACCTGTGCCTCAGGGATATCCTTGAGTCGTTCGAGGGTGGCCATGCCACGTTGCCCCATACCTATGATGCCGATTCTTGTCATAATGCAAAATTACAATAAATTGCTCATATCATCGACATTTGAGTCTGTGAGTTTTGTGTTTCTCGCTGTTTTTTGTGCGTTTGCTTGGTTCTTATGTAGGTTTTGTGTACATTTGTGCTGCAATAAACATGTTTATTTCAAACATCTGCATAGTAAATGTTGCACAATAGTATCAGAACGCTCCCAAAGAAATAACGATGTCACTACCCGTATACTTCGCACCCCTGCAGGGACTTACTGAGGATGCTTATCGTCGCTCTCATCATGAGATCTGTGGTGGCATCGCAGAATACTACACTCCCTTTCTTCGTCTGGAGCATGGTGAGATTCGCAAGAAGGACAACCTCGGTATTCGTCCCGAGTTCAATCTTAGTATTCCCCTTGTCATTCAGGTTATTGCACGAGATGCTGATGAGTTGGAAGGATTGCTCTCTGGCATAAGGCGTCATCAAAATAGTTGGACTGACCGAAAGGTTGAACTCTTCGGCGAGGGTGTAGCTGTTCCTGTTTCCTGGGCAGATGCTACCCGTGTACGTGTTGATATAAATATGGGATGTCCCTTCCCTTTACAGGTGGATCACGGCAGAGGGGCAGGGTTGCTTGCTTGCCCGGAAAAAGTTGAGGAGATCTGTGATGTTATTCGTCAGCATCCTGAATTTGATTTCTCTGTAAAGATGCGCCTTGGGGTACAGCAACCTGGCGAATGGGAACAGATACTCCCTATTCTCAATGCCACTCCTCTACGTCATATTACCTTGCATCCCCGGGTTGCCAAACAGATGTATAAAGGTCTATGTGACATGACGCAATTACAAACGTTTGCTGAGGTTTGTAAGAAACCATTGGTCTATAATGGGGACTTGCTGAATATGGATGATATTCATCGAATAGAGGAACAATTCCCCATGCTGGCAGGTGTGATGATAGGTCGTGGACTTTTGGCCCGACCAACTCTGGCCAGGGAATATCAGACTGGCATCTCGGTTGACGAAAAGGAGTTGATTTCAGAATTATTGAAGTTGCACGAGTCTCTATACCGATATTATGCAAGTGTGATCCCAGGTGAGGATCAGCTTCTATGTAAGTTAAAACCTTTCTGGGAGTATTCAGAACGTCTAATCGGACGAAAACCTTGGAAGAAGATCCATAAGGCTGGTAATATGCGCAATTATCTGTCTGCCATAAACGAATTGGCGTAGTTGTTTCTACGTTCAGCCTAAGTAAGTGATCAAAATTATTTTTATAATAGATGTGCTCTATTTTGATTCGGATTTCTTCTTGTATTTGAAGGAGTGATGCGGGCATCATGACTGAAAATCAAGGAGAAAGATGTTCAAAAGAGAGTGCAGATATTACAGAAAGTCACTTACTAAACATTGTATAAATAAACTTGATCACTTACTTATTCTCTGCCTTAGTATTGCACTCGTACTAACTACGCACCTCCGCGATGGTTCCGCGAAGGATCCGCGATGGTTCCGCGATGCAATCACGGAACCATCGCGGATGTAATACGGAACCACAGAGGATGTAACTTGGTACTATTTATTTGCCAGGAATTGACGAGCCTGTTCAAGGGCAACATCGATATGAGGACAGATATGGTTGCTGTCCATGATGCTGTAGAAACCGCTCTTTTCCAACTGCTGGTGTACCTTCTCGTTTACACCAGAGAGGATGATATGAGTGCCGTCAGCGTGATTCATCTCAATGAGATTCTGCAAGTTGTGGATACCTGTAGAGTCAATAAAAGGTACACGACGCATACGTATGATGCGAACCCTGGGCTTCTGATGACCGATATTGGTTTGCAATTCGTCGAACTTGTTGGCAATACCGAAGAAGTAAGGACCATTGATCTCATAGACGGTACAACCCTCAGGGATGACAAGGTGCTCATCGCTGACGTGCATATCAGCCTCCTGGTCGGGATCAATCTCGTTTTGTACAACGTTGATCTGAGTGGTCTCCATGATACGCTTCATGAAAAGTGCACAAGCCAGAATCAAACCAACCTCGATAGCATAGGTCAAGTCGAAGATGACGGTAAGGAAGAAGGTAACGAGCAATACGCTGACGTCGCTCTTGGGGTTCTTCATCAAGCCCTTTACGGTGCGCCATCCACTCATGTTGTAACTAACAATAACAAGGACTGCTGCCAGACAAGCCATGGGGATATACTCGGCTAATGGCATGAGAACCAGTAGAATAAGTAACAGTACAGCTGCGTGGATGATACCTGCGATGGGGGTACGACCTCCATTGTTGATATTGGTCATCGTACGGGCAATAGCTCCTGTTGCGGGAATACCACCAAAGAGTGGAGTGACGATGTTGGCCACACCTTGTGCAATCAACTCGGTGTTAGAATCGTGACGATCGCTGATGACACCATCAGCAACTGCAGCAGAAAGCAGACTCTCGATAGCTCCTAAGATGGCGATGGTGAAGGCAATGGGCATCAAACTGGTGACTGTCTCCATGGTGAATTCGGGTACAACCATGGCAGGCAACTGTGCCTGGATGTGGAAACGGTCTCCGATGGTGTCTATCTGTATCTCAGGCATCCATTGCTTGATGAGCAGAACTGCACCCGTGCCAATCAGTATACCATAGAGAGATCCGGGAATCTTGTTCAGTACAGGAACCTTTTTCAGTGCCTTGGGAGTGAAAATGATGACGAGCAAACTACCAATGGCTACGATGAAGTTCCAGAGGTTGAATGTGTTGATATTCTTGCCGTATGCAATCCATTTGCCAATGAAATCACCTGGAGTCTTCAGCGGAACGCGCACTATTTCACCTGTCTGAGTGACTGCCTCTTGAGTCAATCCCAGAATGTCGCCCATCTGGGTAGTAAAGATGGTGAGGGCAATACCTGCCGTAAAACCGATGATAATGGGGTAGGGAATGAACTTGATGACGGCTCCCATCTTGCAAGCACCCAATGCAACGAGCATAATACCTGCTAAGATGGTGGCAATGATGAGACCCTGAACACCGTATTCGGGATTGTTGACAATGTTGTAGATAATTACGATGAAGGCACCAGTAGGGCCACCAATCTGTACCTTTGTTCCTCCTAACAAGGAAATAATAAAACCTGCCACGATGGCAGTGATAATACCCTTTTCGGGAGAAACGCCAGAGGCAATACCAAAGGCAATGGCAAGGGGGAGGGCAACGATACCTACGATGATACCAGCCATAAGGTCCTTCATGAAGGTTTCCTTGTCGTATCCCTTAATACTTTCCAACAGGCGGGGTTTGAACACCAGATTCTTCTTGTTGAAAATCTTCTTTGCTGTACTATTCATTTATATGTTTTTTGTGATTATCCTTGTCTTTTTTCCTTGTTACAGGCAACAATCGTTAACCTTATTTAGCAATAAAGCAATGCAAAGGTACAAATATTAGGACTATTTTGCTCTATTTTCATCCTTTTTGCTTATCTTTGCGTCATAATTATTAACTTAAATCAATTTATTATGTTTGAAGGACAACCTAAAGGTCTTTTTGCTCTTGCCCTTGCTAATACGGGCGAACGCTTTGGTTACTACACCATGTTGGCCATCTTTACCCTGTTCATGCAGGCTAAGTTCGGATGGACAGAAGCTGGTGCCGGTCAGATTTATTCTATCTTCCTGGCAGTGGTTTATTTCTCTCCACTCATTGGTGGTATGATTGCCGACAAGATTGGATATGGCAAGTGTGTTGCCATCGGTATGATGATAATGTTCCTGGGCTATCTGGGGCTGGCTATTCCCACTGGTGCTGATACCTCTGGAATGATTGCTATGTTTGCTGGCTTGCTCTGTGTGTCTCTCGGAACGGGTTTGTTCAAGGGTAACTTACAGGTGCTCGTCGGTAATCTCTATGATGATCCTAAGTATGCGGCAAAGCGTGATTCTGCATTCAGCCTCTTCTACATGGCTATCAATATTGGCGCTATGTTTGCTCCATCAATGGCTAATGCCATCACCAATGCTTACCTCGAGAAGTATGGCTTTACCTATACTGCTGATTATCTGGCTGTTTACGGCGACAAGGCTGATGCATATCTGGAAGCTTTGTATGGCGGTTACGGCTTGTGCTTCGGTGTGGCTTGTGTTTCTCTTGTGATCTCTGCATTGATTTACTTTGCATGCCGTAGTTGGTTTAAGCATGCTGATGTTACTGCTGCTCAGGCTAAGGATAGCGCTGTGGTTGTGGACAACCTCACTCCTCAGCAGACCAAGGATCGTATCAACGCCTTGTTGCTCGTCTTCGCTGTGGTTATCTTCTTCTGGATGGTATTCCATCAGAATGGTTCGGCATTGACATTCTTCGCCAATAAATATACCAATCTTTCTGCTGGTGGTGCTCTTCGCTTTGGTTTCAATATCTTTAGTTTGGCACTTACTGCAGTGGCTATCTACACTGGTTTTGCTGCTTTCCAGTCTAAGAAGGGCTCAACCCGTGCTATCTGTGGTGTCATTACGCTGGCTTTGTTGGGTGGCGCCTACGCTTTGTATGCTGGTATGGCTGATCCTACTGCCATCCTTCCTTCTGACTTCCAGCAGTTTAATCCTTTCTTTGTTGTAGCATTGACTCCCTTCAGCATGCTGTTCTTCGGTGCCTTGGCTAACAAGGGTCGTGAGGTAAGTGCCCCTGCTCGTATTGCCTGGGGTATGTTGGTGGCAGGTCTTGGTTTCGGTGTTATCACAATGGCATCGGTTGGCCTTACCTCTCCAATGGATTTAGGTACTGGCACACAGAATGTCCTCTCGCCCTCATGGTTGATCTCAACCTATTTTACTCTGACCATTGCTGAGTTGCTGCTTTCACCTATGGGTATCTCATTTGTGTCAAAGGTGGCTCCTCCAAAGTACAAGGGTTTGATGATGGGTGGTTGGTTTGCAGCTACAGCTATTGGTAATTACCTGAGCTCTATTCCTTCAATGCTGTGGAACAAGATTCCTTTGATGTACAACTGGGGAATCCTTATCACTTTGTGTGTACTCAGTGCAGTAGTAATGTTCGCATTGCTCAAGAAACTGAACAAAATGACTGCTTAGTCTTTGGTAATTTGAAAACACCCTCTATATTCGTTGCATGTGTGCCACTGGTTCTACTGGTGGCACTCATTGCATGTGTAGTTAGCATCTTCGGAGATGAATCTTTGTCAGGTGCCAGTCAGGTTGCCTTGCTTGTGGCATCTGCAGTTTGTGTCTGTATTGGCATTTTTCGTGGATATTGCACGTGGGAGGAGTTTGAGAATGCTATCAGTGACAAGGTGTCTGGCATATCGTCTGCCATTATAATCCTCTTGCTAATTGGAGCATTAGGGGGTGCCTGGATGGTAAGTGGGGTTGTGCCTCTTCTGATCTATCATGGCATGGACATTCTTAATCCAACTTGGTTCTTGGTTAGCGCTTGTGTTATCTGTGCTGTTGTAAGTGTGATGACAGGCTCTTCATGGACGACGATTGCAACCATAGGTATTGCCTTGTTGGGTATAGGGAAAGCCCTGGGATTTGAAGAAGGATGGATTGCGGGCGCTATTATCAGCGGTGCCTATTTTGGCGACAAGATTTCTCCCTTGAGCGACACAACGGTTCTTGCCAGTTCAACGGTAGGAACGCCACTCTTTACGCACATCCGTTATATGATGTTTACTACGGTGCCGACATTTACAATTACTCTGATTGTCTTTGCATTAGTTGGTTTCTTGCAGGGATCTCAAGGGGAAAGTGATGTGCTGGAAGTGCAGAGCGCCTTGATACATACTTTTAATCTATCTCCTTGGCTATTTTTGGTGCCTGTGCTGACCGCCTTTATGATTGCACGTCGCGTACCTTCTATTGCAGTATTGTTTTTGGCAACTCTTCTAGCATGTGTGGCAGCCGTTGCTACTCAATCTGATTTGCTTGATGAGATTGCAGGACCTGGTCACGAAGGTCTTGCTCAGCGTTTTCGTGGAGCGATGATTGTGATATTTGGCAGTACGTCTTTGGATACAGGGGTGGATTCGCTGAATGATTTGGTGGCTACCCGTGGTATGAGTGGAATGATGAGCACGATCTGGCTGATATTGTGTGCCACTGTTTTTGGTGCAGCCATGACGGTCACTCGCATGATTGATAGCATCATGAATGGCGTCCTTCGCCTGGTGCGTGGTGTAGTGTCTCTCGTTGCAAGTACTGCCTTTGTTGGTTTCTTCTTAAATGTGGTTGCTGCGGATCAGTATCTGAGTATTATCCTAACAGGTAATATGTTCCAAGATACATATCGGAAGTTGGGCTTGCAACCTCGGTTGCTTAGTCGTTCTATTGAAGATAGTGCAACGGTCACCTCCGTGCTGATACCATGGAACACTTGTGGAATGACGCAAAGTTCTGTTCTTGGCGTAAGTACTTTGGCATACTTGCCATATTGCTTTTTTAATTATTTGAGTCCAATCATGACTGTTTTGGTTGCAGCCATTGACAAAAAGATACGTGGTGTAGGTCAGGTAAATACTAAATAATACTTTCTGCTTTCATCGTAATAATCTCTCGCGCGTTATATTATATAAGGTATAACTCTCCTTTCCTTTGCTTCCTCCCCTTGTTTTTATGTTCTTGAGCATATTT
>DCIS01000124.1:8356-8484 GCA_002317475.1 Prevotellaceae bacterium UBA1720
TGAATACGACATCCCGGATGCCATTTGAATCGTTCTTTGATAGATTTACATAGACAAGGAAATTTGTAGTACAGGAAATACAAGCGAACCGTCAATTTTCAATTGATATATGTACGGAGCTCGGGAAA
>DCIS01000059.1 GCA_002317475.1 Prevotellaceae bacterium UBA1720
ATGTACATCTCACATGATTCCATTGATCCCTATGTGGCCTATCGCCTAATTGAACCTGGCTATGAGAGTTGGACCAACATCAGTATCTGCCAGCGTCAATTAGCATCTTATGAGGAATCGGATATTGTGACCAACCGTTTCAATGGGCAGGGTTGCATCAACTGTCATCAGTTTGCAGGAGGCAATCCTCAGCTGATGATGTTCCATTCACGCTGTGCAGACGGTGGAACAGTTTTTCTAGAGGATGGAAATATACAAAAGATTGATTTTAAGAAACTGGGCGAAGGCAAGCAAGCCACATATCCTGCTTGGCATCCTCAGGGGCGTTTTATTGCTTTCTCGTCCAATGTAACGAAGCAATGCTTTACCGTCAAGGGAGAGCAACCCGTCGAGGTCTACGATATCGCTTCGGACATCATCCTTTATGATCGTCAGACGGGGCAGGTTTATTATCCTCCCCAGCTCAACACGGCTGATGTATGGGAAACCTTCCCCGCATGGAGCCCCGATGGCAGTTCGCTCTATTATTGTGCTGCAGACAGTGTCGGCAACATGCCCGATGAACGAGGACGAGTTCACTACCGTCTGATGAACATCGCCTTCAACCCACTATCTGCCACTTTTGCCGATCAACCTACTGAGGTGGCACTTGACTCCATTGACATGACGCAGCACTCTGTATCCTTCCCACGCATCAATGGCCACTGGCTATTGTTCGCGCTCACCGATTTTGGTACTTTCCCCATCTGGCATGCCGAAGCTGACCTGTGGCTGCTCAATCTGGACAATGGCAGTGTGCGACCTTGCGACGAACTCAACAGCAACCTCACGGAGAGTTATCACAGCTGGTCGAGCAACGGCAAATGGGTTGTCTTCAGTAGTCGTCGCGACGATGGACGATTCACGCGTCTTTACATCAGTCATTTCAATCCTGTCACAGGAACATTTTCCAAACCCTTCATGTTGCCTCAGGAATCACCCAGACACAACCGCCTTCGTATAAAGTCCTACAACATTCCCGAGTTTATCAAAGGTAAAGTCCAACCTATAAACGATACCAAGCCATGAAGATAAGACGACATCTGCGATATGATAGTGCCACGCTTCTGGCCGTGACTGTCTTCCTTGCCCTCTTCATCCTGTTGTTATGCTCTGTGCCTTGCACCTTGATGTCGTGGGAAAGCTCTAGTCTCTATCTCTCCACCCCCGATTATATGCGCGAGTTGGATGCAGCCTCGCAATCCACCAGTGATCTATGCCTCAACTTCCTCTTCCAGTTCTTTTACTTCAAGTGGGCAGGTCCTGCCATCCTGGCATTGGTTGTTGCTCTCCCTCTGTGGTTGCTCATGCATTTCATTCATAGCAAGGCCGTTCGCATTTTGCTCACCCTTTGCCCCATCATTGCTGTAGGTTGGTTGGCTTTACGTCCCGCCACACAGCAGACAGAGCGTTGGAATAAACTTGAACAGGCAGCTGAGAACTACCGTTGGGACGAGGTCCTTCAAGTGGCCAATCCCGAGCGCTGCCAGTCCGAACGAGGCATGCTGCCCTATGCGCTCTTGGCGTTAGCCGCCAAAGGTCAGCTCCCCGAATGCATGTATCAATATCCCGTACAGGCTATTACCGATTTCGACTCACAAGGAGAGAACACGCGTCATTATTATTTTTTCAAGATGGTCTTCTACGATGTCATGGGCAGCACGCAGGAAGCCATCCACAATGCGATGCAGGCAGCAGCCGTTGGTTCGCCTTATGGTATGGATATGGGTACGCTGCGTCGTCTGGTTCGCCTCTTTCGTAAGTCGGGCAATGATGTTATGGCCAACAAGTATGCCTCAGTGCTAAAATGCAGCACCTTGCACAAGAACTGGAAAGTGAGCGACGCCAAAGTCGAAGATGTGCCTCACAAGAATGAGAGTGCCGCCGAACCGCTCATTACAGAAAGTCTCGGCTTCAATATCGGCGTGATGCTCAACAGTGGCACAGCCTCACCTGTTGCTATCGATTATCTGCTCTGCCAACTCCTCGTCGGTGGTAATCTGGACAACTTTGTTGCGATGCTACAGCGCATCACTCAGGACAAGTCTGGTCCACTCCCCAGACATTATCAGGAGGCCCTTCTCTGCTATGCCCATCAGCATCCCTCTTTCGACCTTGGCCACTACACCATCTCCCCAGCCCTACGCAGTGCCTTTCAGCAGTTCATTGCTTCTGACCTTGCTACCCCCGACTCCTATTGGGCTACCCTGTCAGTTCGTTAATCACTACGACCATATACACGTCTGAACAAAAACAGTCAAACACCTACACAATGAGATAGAATGACAATCGAAGAACATCCATTGGAACCCTTTCTGCCACGGAACGCCAAGATGCTGTTTCTGGGTAGCTTTCCTCCACCTCAGGCGAGGTGGTCGATGTCGTGGTTCTATCCGAACTATCAGAACGACTTCTGGAGGATTCAAGGTCTGATTCATTTCGGTGACAAACATTACTTTGAGGTTGAAGGCGAAAAACGTTTCGACAGGGACAGGGTAGTGGCATTCTGCGAGGAGAAGGGCATAGCCCTCTTCGATACTGCCCGTAAGGTCTGCCGACTAAAGGATAATGCCGATGATAATTTCCTTGAGATTGTAGAGGGGACGGATGTTTTCGCTCTCTTGGAGCAGATGTCTGCTTGCCTT
>DCIS01000130.1:0-5815 GCA_002317475.1 Prevotellaceae bacterium UBA1720
TTTTGTAACCTTTATGCCACAAAGTTAAGGTTTTCTTTGAAGAAATGCAAACCAAAATGATACAACCAATCAACTTTTTATGTAGTTTTGTAGGGAAATTACTAACAAACTTCTGACGGGAAATCATTTTGACCCGCCCAAACACAATGATACGCAAATTTGAATTCCTGATTATAGGTGGTGGTGTGGCAGGTATGAGCTACGCCCTCAAGGTGGCAAATTCTGGTAAGGGAAAGGTCGCTTTGGTATGTAAGACAACACTTGACGAGGCTAACACGGCCAAGGCTCAAGGTGGTATTGCCTCTGTAACGAACCTTTTGGTAGACAATTTTGATAAGCACATCGAAGACACGATGATTGCCGGTGACTACATCAGTGACCCTGCTGCTGTTGAACAGGTAGTAAAGGGTGGTCCAGATGGAATACGCGACCTCGTACAGTGGGGGGTCAATTTCGACAAGAACGAGAACGGTGAGTTCGACTTGCACCGTGAGGGTGGTCACTGCGAGTTCCGTATCTTGCACCATGCTGATGATACAGGGTTTGAGATCCAGCGTGGACTAATGGAGGCAGTACGCCAGAATCCCAACATTGAAGTTCTCGAAAACCATTTTGCCGTTGAAATCATCACACAGCATCACCTCGGTATTCGCGTGACACGCCGCACTCCCGATATTGAGTGCTTCGGAGCATATATCCTCAATCCCGAGACGGGCAAGGTGGACACCTACCTTTCAAAGGTAACCCTCATGGCTACTGGAGGTACAGGTGCCGTTTACGCCACAACTACCAACCCCAATATTGCCACAGGTGACGGTATTGCTATGGTTTATCGTGCCAAGGGAAAGGTAAAGGACATGGAGTTTGTACAGTTCCACCCCACAGCCCTCTATAACCCCGCTGAACGTCATCCCGCTTATCTCATCACTGAGGCTATGCGTGGCTATGGTGGCATCTTACGCCTCCCTTCAGGCGAAGAATTCATGCAGAAATATGACGAACGTCTCTCGCTCGCTCCTCGTGACATCGTGGCTCGTGCCATTGACAAGGAGATGAAGATTCATGGCCTTGACCATGTTTGTCTGGATGTCACCCACAAGGATCCCGAAGAGACCAAGCACCATTTCCCCAACATCTACGCCAAGTGTCTCTCCATTGGTATCGACATCACCAAGGAATACATTCCCGTTGCCCCCTGTGCTCACTATATGTGTGGTGGTATCAAGGTTGACCTGGACGGTCAGACCAGCATCAAGCGCCTCTATGCCGTAGGTGAATGTTCTTGCACAGGTCTACACGGTGGTAATCGTTTGGCCAGCAATTCACTTATTGAAGCCGTGGTTTATGCAGATGCCTCTGCCAAGCATTCACTGGAGGTTGTGGATCAGTATACCTTTAATGACCGTATCCCCGAATGGAACGACGAGGGTACACTTACCAACGAGGAGAAAGTACTCATTGCTCAGGATGCCAAGGAGGTCAACCAAATTATGTCTACCTACGTGGGTATCGTACGTTCAGACTTACGTTTACACCGTGCTTGGGAACGTCTTGACCTCCTCTATGAGGAGACAGAGCACCTCTTCAAGCGTGTTAAACCCACCAAGGACATCTGCGAACTCCGTAATATGATCAATGTAGGCTACCTCATCACCCGTGGTGCCATTGAACGTAAGGAAAGCCGTGGTCTGCATTACACCATTGACTATCCCGTCCACGCCTACGACGAGAAGTAAAGGTGGGGCCTCAAAAATGATGAGATACTATCTCAAGAATAGAGGGAAGTCCGTTTGGGCTTCCCTTTCCTATACCATAATGTGCTCAGTTTTACATTATTTATAGGTTCGTATTCGTTGATTAGAAATAAAATACTTAACTTTGCGCCCAAATTCCCTCTTAGAAGATACGGAAAAATGAGCACGGTAATATATCCTTCACCCATATTTGGTCCTATACACAGTCGTAGACTGGGGGTTTCGCTGGGCATCAATCTGCTGCCCGCTGATGGAAAAGTGTGCAGTTTTGATTGCATCTATTGCGAATGTGGATACAATGCCACACACCGCGCTCACCTGAAATTCCCTACTCGCACGGAAGTGCTTGAGGCCCTTGAGAAACGTTTGCAGGACATGCAGCAGAATGGTCCAAAGCCTGATGTACTTACCTTTGCCGGTAACGGAGAACCGACCCTGCATCCTCATTTCCCGGAAATTATGGCTGGGGTGACGACATTGCGCGACCAGTATTTCCCAGAGGCCAAGATCAGCGTACTAAGCAATGCCACTCGCATCAACGACGAAAAGGTGCGTGAGGCCTTGTTGCACGTAGACAACGCCATTCTGAAACTAGACACGGTCGATGCAGGCTATATCGCCAAAACAGACCGGCCTGTAGGGCATTACGACGTCGAGGAGCAGTTGCATTGGCTTGAAGTAATGGGCGAACATATCATCATCCAGACGATGTTCATGCAGGGCATGCATGAAGGAGAGGACATAAACAATTGTACACCTGAGTTTGTCAATCCTTGGTTAGATGCTCTGAAGCGCATCAATCCACGTCAGGTTATGATCTACACCATTGATCGCGAGACTCCCTCCCCTTGTCTGGAAAAGGCTACCCACGAGCAACTGGATGCCATTGCCGAACAAGTCAGAACATTAGGACTGGAGGTAAGCGTAAGTTATTGATACAACGATGAAGCGAGGTATATTTGGAACACTGGTTATGATGGAAAGTGCATTCTTGTTGCTTTCCGTAATTGTATCCCTGCACTATAAGTTTGAGTCAGGAGATAATGACTGGTTTCCACTATTAGCCACTGCAGGCATTTGTCTGATTATAGGTGCTATGGCCCGCTTCGTGTTCAAACCCAACAAGGAGAAAGTACGCCTGACACGTGCTGACAGTTTCCTGGTCGTAGCCTTGTCATGGGTAGTGATGACTCTGCTAGGCGCTATCCCCTTCGTATGGATTTTGGGTATTGATATCCCCAGTGCTATCTTTGAAACCATGAGTGGCTTTACCACTACAGGAGCTACAGTGCTAAGTGGACTAGATTCCATGCCTCATGGACTGCTCTTCTGGCGCAGTCTGACACATTGGATGGGTGGTCTGGGAATCGTGGTTTTTAGTTTTGCCCTATTGCCTACCTACGACATGAAGAACAGCAACGTCTTCTCAGCCGAGGTGACGGGTATCGGACTGGACAAACTTCGTCCAAAGATAGGCAGTACAGCACGACGTCTGTTAGCGATATACCTCTTCCTTACAATTGTCTGCACAGCAGCCTATTGGATAGGTCCTATGAACTTGTTTGACGCGGCATGTCATGCGATGAGTACTATTGCTACAGGTGGTTTCAGCACCCATGATCGCAGCATGGCCTATTTCGGTTCCTCGTATTTGGAGTATGTCAGTATCATATTCATGCTCCTGGCCAGCATCAACTTCTCCCTCTATTACTATGCCAGTATCCGCAGATCAAAGGTTTTGTGGAGAAACGAAGAGATGCGCACCTTCTTGGGGATTTGGATGGTATGTGTAGCCATTTTTGTAGCACTTTTCATGTGGGCTCCTGTACCTGAGACAGCCACAGGGACCCTACCTCCAGCAGGCGAGCCTCAGTTACGTACAGCCCTGTTTCACACTACCAGCGTGATGACCTCAACAGGTTTCCAAGGGCAGTATTTCGACTATGTGGCCTGGGGTGATGCCTTTTGGATGCCTACGGTATTCATCATGACCATTGGTGGTTGCGCAGGTAGCACAGCTGGTGGCATGAAGGTTATCCGCATCATCATCTGTGCCAAGAGCGTACTGAAGGAGTTTATCTTGCAACTCCACCCACGCGCTATTCGTAGTATCAAGGTAAGTGGTGTCGTCATTCCTGACGAACGTGTTCGCCGCACCCTGGCCTTTGTCTTCCTCTACCTACTGCTGGTAACTGGCGGTATGGTGGTGTTTAGCATCCTGGGGTTGGATGTAGATACCAGTCTGGGCAGTTGTGTCTCCATGCTGAGTAATGTAGGCCCAGGTACCGGTATGGTTGGGCCGGCTTGTAATTTCAGTCATGTGCATTGGTTCAACAAACTGCTTATGAGTTTCTATATGCTTGTGGGACGTCTGGAGATATACACCGTATTATTCCTGCTCATGCCCAGTTTCTGGCGTGAAAGAACAAAATAAAAGCCACACGTGAGACGCTTTCTGACCATACTTCTCTTCTTCATCCCCATACTGGCCAAGTCGCAGGATAGGGAGGTGATGAGCATTCCAGAAGCAATGGAGGGCAGTCACTCGGAGTATGATGGAAAGAGTGCCGTAAACCTACAGTTCTTTCGATACAAAAAGCAGGAATTATATGAAGGCGAGATGATATGGGGATATCTGATGCCAGAATTACCTGTTTATCCCCCTATTAAGTTCAAAAACGAGAAGCAACGCGCCAAGTACAACAAACTGATACAAAATGTCAAGCGTACCTTGCCCATTGCCCAGCGTATCAGGGGCATCATAGGTGAAACGTATGAGATACTGGAAATGTTGCCCGACGAAAAGAGCAAATCTGCTCATATCAGTGCCGTAGAGAAGAGCATCAAGCAACAATTCACTCCTGAGATGAAGAAACTGACCTACTCCCAAGGCAAGCTGCTCATCAAACTGATTGACCGTGAATGCAATCAGTCTTCCTACGAGATTGTACAAGCTTTCTTTGGCCCTACTAAGGCTGCTTTCTATCAGATGTTTGCATGGACATTCCGCTCAAGTCTCAAAAAGGAGTACCGCCCAGACGACGATGACAAGATGATAGAGCGTGTGGTACGCCAGATTGAGACAGGACAGCTGTAAAAGAAAGAGGGTTCAAGTACTAAGGGTTAATACTGTTATTTTACTATGGAAATATTTCAGAGAATAGGTAGACTCATATCATGGGTTTTGATATTACCCATACGAGGTTATCAGCGCTATATTTCTCCGCTGACTCCCCCTGCATGCCGTTTCACGCCCACTTGTAGCCAATACGCCATAGAGGCTCTTCGCAAGCACGGACCTATCAAGGGACTGGCATTGGCCATTTGGCGCATCCTGAGGTGTAATCCTTGGGGAGGAAGCGGCTACGACCCCGTTCCATAGAAGCAACAAACGCAGGGCTTATGATTGCTCTGCGTTTATTGTTTCCTCCAATTTGTTCAATAGTTTCTTCACCTTTTCCTCAATTACATCCGTAGGAAAATGCTCATCGCTGAGCCAGATAAAGGAAAGAGCAAGTCCCTTACCCTCAGGAAGAGAAGAGAGCAGAGAGTGCTTGTTCAGGCGGTATGACTCGCGTATCTGTCTTTTCACCCTGTTTCTGTCTACGGCATGCTTGAAATGGCGCTTTGAGACAGAGATAAGCAATTGTACGGCTGCTCCCTGTTTACCACTTCCCTCGTTCAGGTCAATGGGCATATATATAGCCCTAATCGGATAGGCAGAGAACGATTTGTTTCCGCCTGCGAAAAGGGCCTCTATCACCTTGTGACTGCAGAGGCGTTCGGCCTTGCAAAAGGTGTTTCTGTTAGTCATTCAGATGCTTCAAGTAGTTGTCCAGCGCCATGGTGATGCTGGGGCACTGTGGTGTGGGTGCCTCCAGGTCTACACGTAATCCCTCTTCCTTGGCAGCCTTTGAGGTAGCAGGACCAAAGGTCGCGATAGCCATCTCCTTCTGCTCGAACTCAGGGAAATTCTTCTTCAGCGAAACGATTCCACTTGGACTGAAGAATACAAGCATATCATAGTCAAATGCCTCATCCGCAGCAAAATCATTGCTAAC
>DCIS01000130.1:5996-7869 GCA_002317475.1 Prevotellaceae bacterium UBA1720
CGATATTGAGCATACTTCTGAATATAGAGTGCGATGCTCTCGGAAATACAGAAATACTTCATATCCTCAGGGATAGTGATACGCATTTCCTTTGCCAGGTTGAAATAGTTGTCAATAGCATGTCGGCTCGTGAAGACAACAGCAGTATAATCTAGGATATTGATGCGCTGAGCACGAAACTCCTTTGCACCGATACCTTCTACTTTGATAAAGGGACGGAACACAAACTCCACTCCGTACTTCTCGGCCATTTCCGCATATGGAGACTTGGGATTGGCAGGCTGTGGTTGCGAGACCAGGATTTTCTTAATCATAATCAGGTACGTTCAATCTTTTTAACAAGACACTAATTTCTATTGTTTCTTCGGGCTAATTGATTTTCGGCACCTCAAGTGCCCTCTTCAAATACCTATTTTGCTCCTATTATCTGGCTATCAGATTACTACCCCAATAGATGCAAAATTTCCACAATGCAAGGAGGGGTAGGATTTCGAGCGTGCAAAGGTACGCAATTAAATGCAAAAAACCATAAAATTTGGGGAAAAAGATACGTTTTGTGCATAGTAAGACCCAAAAACGCATAATTCCATAACATAATGTCAGCGTTAATGTGGCCCAATACATCGGAACGTGGTAGAAGACGAAACAGCACATCAACACAAAACAGAGCACCGATTCATAGACCATGAGAAGTCCGAAACCAGAGAGCCATTGCTTACGCTGACGACGTTCAAAAAACACCCAGTTCACGAAGCAGTAGAGTATCCAGCGTATCAGGTAATAACCTATGACAGCTCCCAGGCAAAGCAGCAGAACAGACCAGATGTAGTAAGGACTTCTTTCCAGATCATACACACTGCTGACATAGGCAAAAAGCATCACCCCCGATGAACCAGCTAACGTCACCGAGGTGAGATAGGGTAGGCTACGCTCTCCCGTTGTCTTTTGCCCAGGTTTGTCCTCCTTGTTGGTAGGTAGGAAGAACTTGTGCGAAAGTTTGCCCAAGTAGACGCGATGATGACCCAGGACAAGCATTAGTACCAGGAAACATCCCAGCACTAAGCTCGTGACCCAGATATCATTTTGTGGTGTATAGTCTTTTAGAGTTCCGTACATGGAAAGTTGAGGGTTGAGAGTGAACTAAATGGCAGCAAACCTTCTGACACTTGTGTCCCACTGAGGTGTGGTAAAAAGCATCTCAACAGCCTCCTCTGCCGTAGTGGCAACGCGCCAGATATCACCATGTTGAGGACGCATAAAGTTCTCGTCTATAGCTTTTTGCAGGAGTGCCAGCAACTCGTTGAAATAACCGTCTACGTTGACAATGATAATAGGATTGAGGTAGAGCCCCAGTTGCTTCCAGGTAATGATCTCGAACAGTTCGTCAAAGGTACCACAACCACCTGGCAGCACAATGGCTCCGTCTGTGATGTCAGCAATCTTCTTCTTGCGGGTGTGCATACTGTCCGTAACAATGAGTTCGGTAAGACCGGTGTGGTGCCAGTTCTGATCCACCATAAACTGTGGGATAACGCCAGTCACACGTCCGCCAGCCTCCAGACAACCATCGCTTGAAGCTTGCATCAAACCCATGTTTCCGGCACCGTTTACCAGACCCAGGCCGTGCTCTGCCAACCTCTTGCCTACTTCATAAGCCACTTCAAAGTAGATGGGTTTAATCTTCGTACTCGAAGCACAATATACTGCTATATTCTTCATTTACAGTTCCTATAACCCTTTAACCTCTTAAACATTTAAACCCTTAAACGTTTAATCTTTAACCCTTTATGGCTTCCTTAACCTTCTCTACATAATCCAGTTTCTCCCACGTGAAGAGTTCCACCTCGATATCCTTGACGGGAGTATCGTTGTA
>DCIS01000130.1:8034-11060 GCA_002317475.1 Prevotellaceae bacterium UBA1720
CCATCAGTCATATTCACATGACTTCTACCATAGGTGTTCACATACACGCTAACAGGTTCAGCCACACCGATGGCATAGCTCAACTGTACCAACATCTCGTCAGCCACACCTGCTGCCACCATGTTCTTGGCAATATGACGTGCTGCATAAGCTGCTGAACGGTCCACCTTACTGGGGTCCTTACCACTGAAAGCACCACCACCGTGTGCACCCTTACCACCATAGGTATCAACGATAATCTTACGACCCGTCAAACCAGTATCTCCATGAGGACCACCAATGACGAACTTACCCGTTGGATTGACGTGGTAGGTGATGTTCTCGTCGTCGAAGAGTGTCTTTACAGCCTCGTTTTGGATACTGCCCTTGACACGGGGTATGAGGATAGCCTTCACATCACGGGCTATCTGTTCCTGCATGGCCTTGTCGGCCTTCTGCTGAGCCTCCTCAGTATCATTCTCAGGCAGTACGAACTCGTCGTGCTGAGTGCTGACCACGATAGTGTCAATGCGCTGAGGTATACCTTCTTCGCTGTATTCGATGGTCACCTGGCTTTTCGAGTCGGGACGCAGATAAGTCATCTCCTTGCCCTCCTTACGAATCTGTGCCAATTCGTAGACGAGGCGATGTGAAAGATCGAGTGAAAGAGGCATATAGTTCTCGGTCTCGTTGGTAGCATAACCGAACATCATACCCTGGTCACCTGCACCTTGCTCCTCAGGATTCTCGCGCTCTACACCACGATTGATGTCACCACTCTGCTCGTGTATGGCACTAAGCAGACCACAACTGTTGCCATCAAACTGATATTCAGCCTTGGTATAGCCGATACGGTTGATCACTTCGCGAGCCACACGCTGCAGGTCGATGTAGGCCTCGGTCTTGATTTCACCTGCCAGCACTACTTGTCCTGTAGTTACCAATGTCTCACAAGCCACTTTCGATTGGGGGTCGTAAGCCAAAAGCTTGTCCAGCACGGCATCACTAATCTGATCGGCCACCTTATCGGGATGACCCTCACTCACACTTTCTGAAGTAAATAAATAACCCATAACAATTAAAAATTAAAAGTTAATAATTAAAAATTGATGGGGAAAGAAATCGGGCAGAAATGCATGACAAATGAGCGTTACAAGTGAAAGGCCCAGTAAAGCCTTCAGTCTGTGTCGTTTGTCGTTTTAGCATTTTTTACTGTGGTTGCAAGCAGCCCAAATCTATCCACATTTTTAAATTCGGGTGCAAAGGTACAAAGAATTACCGAGACAGCAAAATATCCAGTGTTAAACTTGCATATTCATACTGAAAAATGGCGCAAAACTCACGTCCTACGCCATTCCAAAATCAATAAACATTAACTAATAAATCTAATTCACAAAAACACGTTATTCATAACCAAACTTGTTGACTCGTTGACTTGTTGACTCGTTGACTCGTTGACTTGTTGACTCGTTGACTTGTTGACTTGTTGTCTTTTTGACTCGTTGACTACCTGTCTCCCCCTTCAGGGGGTTGGGGAGTCTAGTGTACCAACAAACTGATGAGACCAGCTATTGCTACTGTAGCTACTGCAGCCTTGCCAACAGCGTCTGCAACGCAGTGGTGACGGAAGTGACGAACAGAGTGGCTGTAGTAGTAGTCGGGCTCGAAGTAAGTATCGTAGTAGTACCAACGATCACCTCTCAGGTAGCCCCAACGACCATCATCCATGTGACGAACTCTGTCTGCGTAATGAGGAGGGATGACGTGACCTCTGCCACCGTAAACCTCTACATATCCGTGATTGTCATGACGCATATCTCTGTTGTCGAAGTGACGGTCATCGCGATGCATGTCTCTGTTGTCGAATCCACGGTCGTCACGGCGCATATCCCTGTTGTCATAAGTACGCTCGTCACGGCGATCATTGTAGTTATTCATCTCACGACCACGAACCTGCTGGGGCTGTGCCGTAACCTTATCACCTGCACGACCAATGCCGTTCTCTGTCACTACCAAGCCACTGCCACGCTGTGCCACGCTATTGTTGTTTGTACGCTGAGCCATCATGTTCATGCTCATTACCATCATTGCTGCGAAAGCCATACCTTTCATAAAATTCATCGTCTTCATAATCTAATCTCCTTTACTTTTATGAGTTAATATTTCGTTTGTTTCTTACTTGTTGTTGTGTCGTTTGTTTCTTTTGACATTGCAAAGGTACGGTGGGATATTTACTCCTTCAAGTGGAAAATCCCTACTCTGCAGGTGGAAAATCCCTAAACCATACTCATCCTATTAAAAATGTTTTGTATCTTTGCGGAAAATCCACAATATGAAGGAAATAGCAGAACAGATACAAGCTATAATGATTGCACACAGCAAGACACTGAGTACAGCCGAGAGTTGCACCAGTGGTCGTATTGCCGCCCTTCTGACTACCATCAGCGGAGCATCCAACTATTTCCAGGGTGGACTCGTAGCCTACCAGGACCATCTGAAAGTGCAGTACCTTGGCGTCTCACCTGAGGACATTGAACGCTATGACGTGGTGAGTCAACCCGTGGTGGAGCAGATGGTACGCGGAGCCTGTCAGTTGTTTGGCACAGACTTCGCCCTTGCCTCGACAGGCTATGCAGGAACAGGCACGGAACGTATCCCTTCAGGCACCATCTGGATAGGGTGGGGCAGTCAAGATGATGTGCACAGCCTCTGCCTCACCGAAGATAACGGACGTGAAGCCAACACGCAGCATGCTGTAGACACGGTGCTACAAGAGTTCCTGAAATACCTAAAAGAAAGGATTAAGTAAACAAACAAAGAAACATACCCATGAACAAGAATCTCACACTCTCACTTCTTGCCCTTCTCACCCTCTCTGCAGGCAACATGAAGGCACAGGAAAGTATCACCCCTCAGGTGTTGCAAACCCTCCAGGCACAGCAACTCACTCCAGCCGACAAGGCTATGCGCAACGCTATCAGCAGCATCAGTATCCAGAAGATGGCCCTCAACCAGGACAATCGCCAGACACCTGATACCTATTTCAG
>DCIS01000168.1 GCA_002317475.1 Prevotellaceae bacterium UBA1720
CAAACAACTTGCGAAACTTGTATTAAAAATTATAAGTTGGGTGCTTATTACGTCTCATCGTGCGATGTGAAAAATTGCCCCATTCTAAAAAATGATGGGCGTTCCCACTTATGGGATATGCCCATTCAAATAATTGACTCCATTTCATTTTAGGTCATTCTAACCCTTTCTGTGAGCAAGTGCAAGGTTGCGAAACTTGAAAAGTACGGTGTCCTTACGATGCCTTTACGGTGTTGATACGATGCCTCTACGGTGTTGATACGATGCCTTTACGGTTTTTATACGATGCCTCTACGACAAGCCACTCCCATGACACCCCCAAAAACATCTGAACATAAAATACGGCTCGCAATATTTGGATTTCAGCATTTTTTTGTATCTTTGCATAGAATAATGCGTAAGCTAACAGGAACATGGACTATCAACAGATTATAGAGAGAATATACGAGGAGATAAAGCCCTACGAGCAAGAGGGCAAGCAGGCTGACTATATACCGGCACTGGCAAGAGTGAACCCCGATCAGTTCGGACTGTACCTGAACTTGCTCAGCGGGGAGAGTTATCAGTTGGGGGGCTATGACACGCGTTTCTCCATACAGAGTATATCCAAGGTGTTCTCGCTGGCCATTGCCCTGTCAATCAAGGGCAAGGAACTGTGGAAGAGGATTGGCAAGGAACCCTCGGGAACGGCCTTCAACTCGCTGGTACAGCTGGAGTATGAGCACGGCATACCACGCAATCCGTTCATCAACGCCGGAGCCATCGTGCTGGCTGACGTGCTGCTGACAGAACTCGAGAATCCAGAGGAGTTTTTCATTCAATTCGTGCGTGCACTGTCCGGCAATGAGGAGATAGACTATTCGAGCGAGGTGGCACAGTCGGAGCAGAGTTGCAGCTACCTGAACGCCTCTATAGCCTACCTGCTGAAGCATCACCACAACCTGAACAACCGCGTGGAGGACGTCCTGCATTTCTACTGCATGATGTGCTCGGTAGAGATGAGTTGTAAGGACCTAGCGAAGGCTTTCACCGCCTTTGCGCGAAGCAGCGAACCTTTCTCGCACGGTGGTGTGGAACTGACGACGTCACGCGTGAAGCGTATCAACGCCATCATGCAGACTTGTGGCTTTTACGACGAAGCAGGCGAGTTTTCGTTCCTGGTAGGACTACCCGGCAAGAGTGGTGTGGGAGGTGGCATCGTGGCCATCCATCCTGCAAAGTATTCGATAGCGGTATGGAGTCCTCGCCTCAACGAGCGTGGCAACTCCATCATGGGCATGAAGGCACTGGAGCTCTTCACCACGATGACCAGCGAATCCATCTTCTAGGAAGAGACAAGCTAGCGGGTTCAAAAAAAAAGGGCCTGAACAACCAGACCCCTATTTCTATTCGTTATTTACCAAAGATAGAGTTGAGTGTCTCCTCGATGGCAGCACCACGGAGGTTGCGCTTGTAAATGGTGCCGTCAGGAGCAAAGAGGATGATCTGAGGGATACCAAGGATGCCGTATGCATCGCTACCTGCCTTCTGGGCGTTCATAATCTGAGGATAGGGTATCTTCAACTGCTCGATAGCCTTCTCTGTATCCTTGGGTTTGTCCCATGTGGCAACGCCCAGCACCTCGAACTTATCACCCTTGTACTTATTGTAAGCCTCGATGAGGTTAGGGATCTCAGCCTTGCAAGGTCCGCACCAACTGGCCCAGAAGTCAACGAGGACATACTTACCCTTGCCCACATAGTCGCTGAGTTTCTGTATCTTACCATTGTACTCTGCCTCGAAGTCGGTGAACATCTTTCCCTCAGCGGTACTCTCCTGATGTGACTTGGCCTCAGCCTCGGCCTTATCCTGAGCATCCTTCTTGGCCTTGGCAACTTCGTACTTCTTCTGCAGATAACCTTCGAAAAGACTACCCTTCAACTTATCACCGACAACTGCCATCACATCCGTGGCAGAAGTACCCTGGGCAAGACGGTAAATGACGCACCCTGCCTCGCCACTGTGTGCTGCGAAATAGTCCTTCTGCGCCTTAGCACGCTCCTCCCAGAGTTTCTGATAGGGGGCTACCATCTCGGCTGTCTTGGCCTGACGTTCCTCTGCAGACATAGCATCAAGACGAGCAGCAAGCGTGTCGCGCATGGTGTCAATCTTCTTGTCAAGGTCGGCAGTGGAACGACTTGCAGCACTCCATTCCTGATAGAACTTCGAGCCACTTATCGTATAGCTTCCTTTGTTGATGGTGAGTATGCCTTGCTCACCAGGGACCAGATAGGTATTCGTAGGTAAGGTGTTCTCGCCATCCATTACAACCATGAAATAGGTTTCACGGGGTTCACTGAGGGTGCTGGTATACGTAAACTTACCGTTCTTGACCATGACAGAGTCATTGGGCTGATCGTCATATTCACCGTTGTCGCTTTCAATAAAGACATAGACTTTCTCGACGGTGACACCCTTCATCACTTCGCCCTTGATGGTGCAGGGCTTCTGGGCCATCATAGGCATACAGGCCATGCTAACCATAGCCAACAGAATCTTTTTGCTGTTCATTTCTCTAATTTGTTATATCTAGCGCAAAGGTATGGATAAACTTTGGATAATCAAAACATTTGATGTGATAAATGAATGGGCCAGAACATGATTGATAAAGCCACTGCAACACACAATAACTATCATTTTGTAAGGGCGACATAGCAATTTCGGGAGTAACAAGATGATTTTTATAGAAATATGTAAGTAAATGGGGACTTATACCCTATATTTGCAGCGAAAATAATGACACAATGTCAAATCAACTCATATTTAACATATAAACCATGAACATTCAAAACATTATGGCCCAACTGGAGGCCAAGCATCCTGGAGAGAAAGAGTATCTACAAGCCGTACATGAGGTATTGCTGAGCATCGAAGAGGTGTACAACAATCACCCTGAATTTGAAAAGGCAAAGATCATAGAGCGACTGGTGGAACCTGAACGTATCATCACGTTCCGTGTGCCCTGGGTAGATGACAAGGGAGAGGTGCAGGTGAACCTGGGTTACCGTGTGCAGTTCAACAGCGCCATTGGTCCATATAAGGGAGGACTGAGATTCCACGCAAGTGTGAACCTGAGCATTCTGAAGTTCCTAGGGTTTGAGCAGACATTCAAGAACGCACTAACCACACTGCCCATGGGTGGTGGCAAGGGAGGTTCGGACTTCAGTCCCCGAGGCAAGAGCGATGCCGAGGTGATGCGTTTCTGTCAGGCCTTCATGAGCGAACTGTTCCGCTATATTGGCCCTGAAGTGGACGTACCCGCAGGCGATATCGGCGTAGGTGGACGAGAGATAGGATACCTGTTTGGCCAGTACAAGAAACTGACACGTGACTGGAGTGGCGTACTGACAGGCAAGGGACTGGAATATGGCGGTTCGCTGGTAAGACCCGAGGCAACAGGTTTTGGCGGCTTGTACTTCGTGCAGCAGATGCTGGCCACAAGGGGCATGGACCTTAAGGGAAAGACCGTAGCCATCAGTGGTTTTGGCAACGTGGCATGGGGTGCAGCACGTAAGGCAACAGAACTGGGAGCCAAGGTAATAACCATCAGTGGACCAGACGGATACATCTATGACCCTAAAGGACTGGATGAAGAGAAAATCAACTACATGCTGGAGCTCCGCGCCTCGGGAAATGATGTATGCCAGCCTTATGCCGAGGAGTTCCCCGAAAGCCGCTTTGTGGCAGGTCGCAAACCCTGGGAGGTGGCATGTGACATCGCCCTACCATGTGCTACGCAGAACGAGTTGAACGGTGAGGATGCAAAGCTGTTAATCCAGAACGGCACCATCTGTGTGGGCGAGATAAGTAATATGGGTTGCACCCCTGAAGCCATTGATGCCTTCCTTGAGGCAAAGATGCTGTACGCTCCCGGCAAGGCGGTGAATGCTGGTGGTGTGGCTACAAGCGGACTGGAGATGTCACAGAATGCCATGCACCTGAGTTGGACAGCAGAGGAGGTAGACCAGCGTCTGCACAACATCATGCGCGGCATACACGAGCAATGCGTGAAATACGGTAAGCAGGCTGATGGCTACATCAACTATGTTAAGGGTGCTAACGTGGCAGGCTTCATGAAAGTTGCCAAGGCCATGATGGCACAGGGAATCGTGTAAAAGCAGGCGTTACTAGAGGGTCCTAGAAAATCCTAGGAAAAGATATAAAAGAAGGCATCGGGGATGAGAATCTCCGATGTTTTCTTTATGCAGAGATCAGAGGATTTCGGACAATGTTCTGATAAGGTCAGGGACATTGATGGGCTTAGCCAGATGACCGTTCATACCAACAGAGAGGGAGAGTTTCCTATCCTCCTCAAAGGCGTTGGCAGAGAGAGCCAGGATGGGGATGTTAGCCTTAGCGGTGTCAGCAAGGGCACGGATATGGCGTGTGGCTTCATAACCGTCCATGTGGGGCATCTGAATGTCCATCAGGATGATATCGTAATAGTGAGCAGGTGCCTGATAGAGCATATCCACGCAGATAGTACCATCAGAAGCACGGTCTACCAGGAAACCCTTCTCCTGAAGGATCTCCATGGCAATCTCTGCATTGAGGTCATTGTCCTCAGCCAGGAGAATGCGTTTGTTGGTAAAATCAGAACTAGTGGCATCAGATACTGGCCGTACTACCTCCTCTGTGGGATGCTCGACAATCTGATGAGGCAAAACAACGGTAAAGGTGGAACCAACGCCCTTCTTGCTCTGCACCTCGATGGTGCCATGAAGCAACTGTACGAGACGCTTGACAATAGGCATACCAAGACCCGTACCCTCGATCTTGTTGACCGTAGTGGTGCTCTCGCGTGCAAATTCATCAAAGATATGGGGCAGGAAGTCCTCGCTCATGCCTATACCGGTATCAGTTACCGTGGTACGTATGAGGGTTTGTCCGGGGAGATCAGAGGGGAGTTCGTCAATCTTCAGTTCCACCCTCCCTCCTGGATTGGTGTACTTGAAGGCGTTAGAGAGGATGTTGTTGAAGATCTCAACAATCTTCGTCTGGTCTCCCATGATATGGTTGTGATCCACCTCAACGGACCATGTCAGGGTGATATTTTTGCCCGCCATGACCTCCTGCATCGTGGTGCAGAGTGTCTGAACATTCTCGCGAAGACTGACCTCTGCTAACTCAACAGAGCTTGTGCCCTTCTCAATGCGTGCCATCTCAAGCACATGATTGATGATGGAGAGGAGGATCTCGCTGGAGTTCTCTATCTTGTTGAGGTAGTCATTGCGGCGCTCAGGATTGTCCTGATGCTTGCGCAGGAGACTGGTGAAACCCGTAATGGCATTCATGGGCGTACGGATGTCATGACTCATATTGAAGAGGAAGGACGTCTTGGCAGCATTGGCTGCTACAACTTCCTCCATGGCACGTTCAACCTTGATACGTTGCTCACGTTCCCTCTCCTCTGTAATCTGATTGTCGACAAAGAGGTAGGCTACCAGCATGGCTATGCCAGTACCCAGATAGGTATAGTCGTGGCAACCCGTAAGCATGGCATAAAGGCGCGTAGAAAAGGGGGAAAGACCAAAAATGGCTATCAAGAGAGCAGCCTTGTTGCCTACAGCCTTACGCTTGTTTATGGCAAGTCCTACCAGATAGACAATGGCTCCAGCATTGATGAGTGTGATGGGCCAGTGCTTGTGAGCGAAAAAAATAACCACACCGTCCTGAATGTCGAAGAGTTTGCCCTGGATACCCATGATGATGAGGGCAGCTACACAACCCAGGAGGAGAGTAATGGGTATCAGATTGATACGGTAGTCCATGTGGTCGCGCTGCATGACGTAGGCATAGCAATACCAGATAAAGAGGATGATGAGTAAATCGCCTGATATCCAATAGACATACACCACCAAAAAATGAAGGATTACAGGTATCTCGGGAGCAAACCGAACGGACGTCAAGGCATCACTGATACATGCCAGCATGGAAGCAACTGCACACAAGGCCAAAATCTTGGTCGACCCAGGCCTTTCGGACTTATTAAACATGCCGAAAATGGTCAGCATGAGAATAAAGGCCATCAGCAAATCAGGGGCAAAATGTGTTGCGTTCGTCATTGGTTATTAGTATCAGGCAAATCTTGGTCACCTTATGAGTTTTGCAAATATAAGAATTTTTTCTCATTAATTCATAAGTTTTTGATATTTTTCTTTGTAAACGGCTGATTCTCTTGCCTAAATACCCAATAATTATTAACTTTGCACAAAAAGAACGACCATGAAGAAGAACAGAAAACAAAAAAAGAACAATGAGACCCTAAACCTTGATGCCCTGAAGGCAATGAGAAAAGGGGGACGCGAGGCTCAACAGGAACTGCTGGGACCAGGATTCCATAGTTTCTTGCATGTACACGTATCAAAGAAGGTGTACACAAGAAAAGAAAAGCACAAAGGGGAGTATTAAACTCCAGTGTTGGGAGTCAATCAATAACCCAACTCGTGACAGATGGCAGAAATCTGCTGCATAGTGGTGAGGCGAGTGGGTACAAGGGGCAGACGAAGGTTGTTCTCGATCATTCCCATAGCGCTTAGCATAGCCTTGACACCGGCAGGATTACCATCAACGAAGAGGAGTTTGAAGAGCTCGGTGAACTTGTGATGAATGCGTAGAGCAGGATCATACTCGCCACGTAGAGCGAGGCGTACCATACGACTGAATTCTGCTGGCAGCGCATTGCCGATAACGCTGATAACACCTACAGCACCGAGGGTGATAAGGGGGAAGGTGATACCATCATCACCACTGATGACGTCGAAGTCAGCAGGTTTGTTCTTAATGATATCGTCCATCTGAGTGATATTGCCACTGGCCTCCTTGATAGCTACTACATTCTCGCAATCACGAGCAAGGCGAAGAGTGGTCTCTGCTGTCATGTTGACACCTGTGCGACCAGGGACATTGTAAAGAACCACAGGAACGGGACTTGCCTCTGCTATGGCCTTGAAATGCTGGTATAGACCTTCCTGTGAGGGTTTGTTGTACATTGGACAAACGCTCAGCACACCATCAATACCAGTCCAGTCTGTGCTTTTTAACTCATTGATAACAGCCTGGGTACAGTTGCCACCACATCCCATCAAAAGGGGTACACGACCTGCGGTACGCTCAACAACAAGGTTGCGGATCTTCTGCTTCTCATCAGCGGTAAGTGTGGGAGTCTCTGCAGTGGTACCAAGTAAACAAATGAAGTCTGCACCACGTGAGAGCTGAAACTCCAAAAGGCGCTGCAAAGCTTCATAATCTACGCTGCCATCTGACTTGAATGGTGTGACAAGGGCAATACCTAAACCCTTAAATTTATTTTGAGCCATAACAATCTTCTACTATTTTCGACGCAAAGTTAACACTTTTTTCTGTTTTGAGCAAGAAAATGAGCAAACTATTACCGAAAAACAATCATGTGGTAATAAGTTTTTGCACTTATCAATCTTTTGACGTTAGAATTTTCCCGTTAGCTACTCTGCAATCATGGCAAGGAATTCGTCCTCGGAGAGGATGCGTACACCAAGTTTGGCAGCTTTCTCAAGTTTGGCAGGACCCATATTGGCACCAGCCAGCACAAAACTGGTCTTGGCAGAGATGCTGCCTACGTTCTTACCACCATGCTTCTCTATGAGAGCCTTATACTCGTCACGGCTATGGTGCTGGAAGACACCACTAATGACGATGCTCTGCTCCAGGAGGCGATCGGTATGCTCAGAGAGTTCCTGCTCCGAGAGTTCCATCTGAAGACCTGCCTTGCGAAGACGCTCAAGAAGAAGTATATTCTTCTCATCTTGGAACCAACGAATAAGACTCTGTGCAATGACCACACCGATGGTGTTGACCTGCAGAAGATCATCTAGAGTGGCCTGCCGAAGGGCATCTATGCTCTTGAAGTTACGCGCCAGGGTTTTGGCAGCAATCTCACCCACAAAACGAATACCAAGGGCAAAGAGCACACGCTCGAAAGGTACCTCCTTGCTCTTCTCAATACCGGCCAGGACATTACGCTGCGAAAGATGTTCCTGCTTGCCTTTGGAAGAGGGGGTCGTAAAGATGGGATTGCCAAAGAGATCAACGGCAGGAGGACAGAGTTTTTCCAACGTAAGATCATATAGATCAGCTACATTTGATATAAGGCCGTCAGTGAAATACTTATCAACAGTCTCAGGACCAAGGCTATCAATATTCATAGCCTTACGACTGATGAAATGCTCAATACGTCCCAAGATCTGAGGACGACACTGGTCATTAGGGCAAAAGGTAGCAGCCTCCTCGTCATTGCGCATCAGCAAGGTACCACACTCGGGACAATGGGTGATGAAAGTAATGGGTTCACCTCGCTGAGGGGTAATCTGACTCTCGTCAACTCCAACGATCTTGGGGATAATCTCTCCACCCTTCTCCACCAGGACAGCATCACCCACATGGAGGTCGAGGGCAGTCATAACATCGGCATTGTGGAGGGTGGCACGTTTGACAATAGTACCAGCCAATTGTACAGGATCCATATTGGCCACGGGGGTGACCACTCCTGTACGTCCCACCTGATAGGTAACCTCACGCAGGATGGTACTGACTTGCTCGGCCTGGAACTTGTATGCTATGGCCCAACGGGGACTCTTGGCCGTAAGACCAAGGGAGCGCTGCTGGGCGAGGTTATTGACCTTCAGTACGATACCATCAGTAGCAAAGGGCAAAGCATGGCGAGCCTCATCCCAACGCTGGATAAAAGAAAGCACGTCCTCTACCCCATCAGCCAGAGTCATGGCATCACTCACTTTGAAGCCCCACTGACGGGCCAACTGCATATTCTCGTAATGACTCTCACCTGGAATATTATCGCCCAAAAGGTAATAGAGGTAGGCATCAAGGTGACGCTCAGCACAGACACGAGGATCCTTGTTCTTCAGTGTGCCAGAAGCTGCATTGCGAGGATTGGCAAAGAGTTGCTCTCCCTTAACGGCACGTTCCTGGTTGAGTTTCTCAAAACTACTCCAAGGCATCAATACCTCACCACGAATCTCAAACTCATCAGGCCAACCTGCACCCTGAGGAAGGACAAGGGGAATGGTACGAATGGTGCGAACATTCTCCGTGACGTCATCACCCTGCACACCATCACCACGAGTGACAGCTCGCAGCAGTTTGCCATCCTTGTAATGAAGGGAAATGCTGAGACCATCAAACTTCATCTCACAGCAGATCTGAAAAGGTTCGCCATGAAGACCCTCGCTGACACGCTCCACAAACTCACTCACCTCTTGCTGGTTATAAGTATTGGCCAGGGAAAGCATGGGTCGAAGATGCTTCACCGTCTCAAACTCATTGCTGAGGTCACTACCCACACGCTGGGTAGGACTGTTAGGGTCAGCCATCTCAGGATGTAATGCCTCAAGATCCTGAAGTCGATGCATCAGGTAGTCGAAGTCCTGATCGCTGATCTCGGGTTGATTCAGCACATAGTAATTGTGGTTGTGGCGATGCAGGTCTGCACGCAACTGGAGTATTTCGTCTTGCTCGGACATAAGGGCTGAGGGTTGAAGGGTGAGGGTTGAAGGGTGAGAGGTGAGAGTTGAGAGAATTAAAAAAAGGAGCAGCACGAGCGCCTATTGCCTCATCTGCTCCATATTCTTCTTTGCCGCATCTACATAACTTTTGACATAGGGATGCTCCTTGAGGTAAGGATACGAACGAACCAGGATCTCATCAATCTGGGGAGTGAGGTATGGATAGGCGTGCTTCCACGTCATCAGCATGAAGACACCAGGACCCAGGATGTTGTTGCTATTACGAACGATAAAGTTGGTCTCCAGAATATCCTGCTCGGCATCCAACGCAGCGAGACGATCCATGACCTCGTTCATTTTATCCTCACACATGGTTCTGGTCTCCTCTTCTGAGTAACCATCAAGGATGAGCTGCACGCTGTTCTTCTGACAACGCTGATATTCCTCTCCCAACTGCATACGCTGACGTACACAACGCTGGAATTCAGCAAGGAAGACATTTAGGGAGTCATTAAGAGGACTGCCCTTTATTTCACTCTGCAATTCGTTGAGCGACACGTTGATGTTGCCTTCCTCGAGTACCAAGGGCCCCACATACTGGTCATCCATATAGATGGTGACAAACTTAGTGGTATCCAACTCTCCGGTGAAAGAGAGCTGACCATGACGCACCTGACAGGAGTCGATAGTGACCATCTCATCCTTGTCAAACACCTTGACATAGAGCATCTTACCCTCCAACATACCCCTATCGGTAATGCCCTCCACATGATACTGCGTAGCACAGGACGCACAAAGCGCACCCATGAGCAAAGATAGTATGTTGTAGATTTGGTTCTTCATTTTGAGGGAGATGGTTATTAGTTATGAAGGATATGATTTTCCGTATTAATTCTTTTCCAGTTCTTTCGGGATGCGAAACGCCGTGTAAAGCTGGAGTATGGTAGCAATGGCGAGGCAAAGTATCCATGCATTGCCCTGAGACCACAGGGGACCTACTTCGTAGTCCTGCATCACCATCATGGCAGCCATCAGGAGGAACAAGATGTCGCTGAACAACTGTTGGCGGCGAAGGCGCTTGACGGTGAAACGATCGCCATCGTATCTGACAAGCATCTGCATACTCGCAAACAGCAAGGCACCCAAGGCTATCATCCAGCATGAATACTGCCAAGCCATGAACAGACGAAGGGCAAAACCGACAAGGAGCAAGATTGCCCCCACACGAAACAAGCCATTCTGCCAAGGGTTAAGTTCAGTCATTCTTCTCTCTCTATCTACCTTCTATACATTATATAATAAATATAAACTCACTCGCTAACCTTGACAACAGGTTTGCTGTCTGTAAAAGACTGGCCAGGCACGCTTTCGCCTTCCTGGATAATGAACAAGTCCTCATTGGGACGAGTCATATAGTAACGCTCGCGAGCTACCTGCTCCACGCGTCGTGGATTGTTCTTCAGTTCTGCCAGTTTCAGCGAATCTTCCTGGTAACGCTGGATATAGCCATTGATCTCCTGATTCAAATTATCCGTTGATTCCCACACATGATGACGCTCCCAGATGCTGTTGCTATCCACGAACCCTATGAAGAGCAGGAAGAAGATGAAGAAGCACCAGTTCTCGTGACGCAAGATGAAACCGAAGATAATGCCTAATATTCTCATTTGAGGTAATTCACAATAATTTTATACTTATAATTCCGCCTTTACAGCAAATCGAATACAAAGATATACTTTTTTTTGCCCGAAAAGTGACCTTCACGGCATTTTTTTTTGTATTTTTGCAAATAATAACAATTCGGATTTCTCAGGAAACCCCATTTAACCCTAAAGAGGATATGGAAGAATACCTTGTTTCGGCCCGCAAATACCGTCCAGCGACATTCGATACCGTCGTAGGTCAGCGTGCCCTCACCACTACCCTACTGAATGCAATCAGATTGGGGAAACTAGCCCATGCCTACCTATTTTGCGGTCCTCGCGGTGTAGGTAAGACTACCTGTGCCCGTATCTTTGCCAAGACCATCAACTGCATGAATCCTAATGAGAACATGGAGGCCTGCAACGAATGTGAGTCTTGTCGCGCTTTCGACGAAGGACGCTCAATGAACATACACGAGTTGGATGCTGCCAGCAACAATTCTGTAGAGGATATGCGCGAACTGATCAAACAGGTGCAGATTCCCCCTCAGATAGGACGTTATAAGGTGTTCATCATCGATGAGGTGCACATGCTCTCAACGGCTGCCTTCAATGCCTTTCTGAAGACTCTGGAGGAACCACCAAGCTACGCCATCTTCATCCTGGCCACTACAGAAAAGCATAAGATTCTGCCTACCATCTTGTCACGCTGTCAGGTGTACGATTTCCAACGTATGTCCATTAAGAATACGGTGGATCACTTGCGCTATGTGGCAGAGAAAGAAGGTATTACGACTGATGACGAGGCGCTGAACCTAATTGCCCAGAAGGCAGACGGAGGTATGCGTGATGCACTTTCTATCTTCGACCAAATGGTGAGTTTCTGTAACGGCAACCTCACCTACCAGCAGGCCCTGAACAACCTAAATGTGCTGGACAGCGAGTACTATTTCCGTCTGGTGGATCACTTCCTGAAACACGAGGTGGAACCTTGCATGCTGTTATTGAACCAAGTCATCAACAAGGGTTTTGATGCAGGCATCTTCATTGGAGGATTAGCAGCTCATCTGCGTGATGTACTGGTAGCCCGTGATGCCGTGACCCTGGAACTGCTGGAGGTTAGCGACTCGATGAAGGAACGTTTCAAGGAACAGGCTCAGCGTTGCGAACCCAAATTCCTGTATCGTGCTATCAAACTATGTAACGAATGTGACCAGGCATATCGCAACAGTAAGAACAAACGTTTGCAAGTGGAGATATGCCTCATAGAATGTGCACAGGAGGATGACATCCTGGGTCGGGGGCGTCGCCCCAAGACATTGAAACCATTGTTCAAGGTTCCCGCAACTCAGTTGGGGGGCCAGCAGACCGTAGCCTCTGTGAACACACGTCCGGCTACAAACCATGCTGTCACTACACAGAACAACTCTTCACCTAAAGCTCAAGCAAGCATCTCGCAAACTACAGAGAATCAAAGCAGTACACAGAAACAAAACACCGCAGGTAATCAAGTAGACACAGGAGCTCCATCTCCCATACTGCGCACCATCACCATCAACTCTATCCCATCTATCAAGCGCCCCTACGTATCACACCATGACGTTCCGTCACAGGATACATCAAGAGGTGTGATGGCCGTACAGAAGGAAACGTCAGCTGTGGATGAAGCAACCAAGACTACGACAAGCGTTGAACCAGAGAAAGGTATTGAGTTCAACGAGCAGAATGTACTGCTCTGCTGGCAGGAATATGCCACCCGTCTGCCCAAGCAGCACATGGCCATGACACAACGAATGCGTGCCATCACACCGAAGATCACCGGTGACAAGCAATTCACGGTGACTGTAAACAGTCCGCTTGCACAAAAAGACCTTCAAGCCTATGTACCATATATCGTGGACTATATGGAACAACGTATAGCATCAAAAGGCATCAAGATGCAAATAGAGGTGGCTGATATCCAGGAGGTACAAAAGGCATATACCAAACCCGAGATTTTCAAGCGCATGGTCAAGCACAATGCCAACCTGCTCAAACTGAAAGACGCCTTAGGGCTGGAAATTGAGTAGGCGCTGCTCAGCCATCTTCTCGTACTTCGTACCGGGACGACCATAGTTGGCATAGGGATAGATGCTGATGCCTCCACGGGGTGTGAAGAAACCTGTAACCTCAATATACTTGGGGTCCATCAACTTGATAAGGTCTTTCATGATTTTGTTGACGCAGTCTTCGTGGAAGTCTCCATGATTGCGGAAACTGAACAGATACAGTTTCAGGCTCTTTGACTCCACCATGCGCTGATCAGGCAGATAGGAAATCCTGATCTCTGCAAAATCGGGCTGACCTGTAATGGGGCAAAGACTAGTGAACTCAGGGCAGTTGAAACGTACCCAATAATCATTTTCAGGATGCTTGTTCTGAAAAGCCTCCAACACTTCAGGAGCATAGTCACTCTTGTATTCTGTCTTCTTGCCAAGGGCTGTCAGCCCCTCGTTTTCTCTATTCTCGCTCATAACTACTTATTTTCTTTCATTGCAAGGTATTTCTCTAAGCCTTCACGACGCAGTTTGCAGGAAGGACAATGGCCACATCCATCACCTGGGATGCCGTTGTAGCAAGTGAGGGTATCACGACGAATGATATCCAGAACACCCAGATTATCAGCCAACTCCCAAGTCTGTGCCTTATCAATCCACATCAGGGGGGTGTGTAGCACAAACTGTTCGTCCATAGCCAGATTCATCGTAACATTGAGGCTCTTGATAAAAGCATCACGACAGTCGGGATAACCGCTGTAGTCGGTCTGACTGACTCCCGTGACAATATGGCGGATACCAAGTTCGCGTGCCCTGACAGCAGCAATACTGAGGAAAAACATATTTCGTCCAGGAACGAATGTTGAGGGACAAAGCTTACCTTCCTCCTTCTCCTCCTCAATCTCCAAGGTAGTATCGGTCAACGAGCAACCTGTACTCAATTTGCTGATGAAACTGACATCCATCATCTCCCACTCCACGCCTTCACGCTTGGCAATCTTCTCTGCCAATTCAACCTCAAGGACATGCTTCTGACCATAAATGAATGTAATTGCACGAACGTGTGCAAACTCCTTCAGTGCCCAATAAAGACAGGTGGTGGAGTCCTGTCCGCCACTGAAGACCACCAATGCGGTTTCGTTAATCATCGTTTCTTGTTTTTTAAGAGGTAATCAAGCACTCTGTTGTAAAATATGCTGCAAAGATAAGCATAATTCCTCAAATACCTTGCGTCATGAGAGGAATAATTCCTTATACACCTTGCATTAAAGCTTAGTTTGGGGTGGTTGGGGTATCCGTCTGCCTTGCAAAGATGTTGGCCAGGATTGTTCCTGAGATACTATGCCATGCACAGGAAATAGCACATGGAACGACAGCCATGGGATTGGTAGCCACGAAAAACGTCATAGCCAGATTGGTACCAAGACCTGCATTCTGCATGCCTACTTCAATACTGATAGTGCGCTTCTTGGCCCTTGAAAAATGGAAAAGGGTGCCTACACTATAACCCAGTACATAGCCTATCGTATTGTGACAGAACACCATAGCAAAAGTGAGCAGGAAGAGTACAAGGCCATTCTTCACGAGTGGATCATGAACAGTAGTCACCACTCCGCCCACAATGCATGCCAGACATGTGACACTGAGACCAGGCATACAACCTTGTATCTGCTTGAACACTTTCTTGTGTCCCAACCATAGGTTCAGGAAGAAACCAATAGCGATAGGGATAATGGTGACAATCAAGATCTGCTGAAACATACCAATGGCATTAACCTCTACCTTTGCTCCGGCCAGCCAAAGCACGAGTAGTGGAGTCATAACGGGAGCCAAGAGTGTGGAGGCACAGGTCATACCCACAGAATAGGCAACATCACCCTTGCACAGGAAGGACATGATATTGCTGCTTACACCTCCAGGACAGCATCCCACCAGTACAATACCGATGGTCATGGCTGTGCTGTAAGGCGCCAAGGCTGGTATCTGCGAAAAGAGCCATGAAAGACTGAAAGCCACAAGGGGCATGATGGTGAACTGGGCCAAGGTGCCTATGAGAATGTCAAAAGGGCGTTTAGCCAGGAGTTTGAAGTCTTCAGGCGTGAGGGTCAAGCCCATCGTGAGCATGATGATACCCAGTATGGTGGTTTGCATATTGCCCTTTACCCAGACAAAGAGTTCGGGGAAGAAGAAAGTCACCACTGCCGTCAGGATGACAAACAAGCTGGCCTTTCCACTCAGCACATCGCTAATCTTTTTTAATATCTCAAGCATAGTCTTTTTCCAAATTTCGCCCAAAGGTACAAAAAACACCCGAGAAACAAGAAGAAATCAACCTCAATTCTTGTTTCCCGGGCGAAATTACTTCACGGACTTATGCTTTCCTTGTCTTAGCCTTCCTGCAGTTCCTTGATCTGTGCCAACATCTCGTCAGCCTGACGTATTGAGGGACGGTAGAACTTCATCACGCCAATCATGCCACCAATAAATGCTCCGACAAGCATGGAGATGATCACGAA
>DCIS01000096.1:0-4278 GCA_002317475.1 Prevotellaceae bacterium UBA1720
GTTAAAGCTTGCGAAACTTGAATTAGTTATTTGCAAACGTATTCATTTTGCAAGCGTATATAAATTGCTCCCTTCCCTTTGGGGCTTTTGACGTGAGGTCAAAATGCAGGCGGGGGGTTAGGCTTTAGGCTTTTATGAGCTGGAGGAACTCCTCACGGGTCTTGGCCTGATTGAAGGCACCGGAGAAGTCGCTGGTGGTAGTGATGCTGTTCTGCTTCTCCACACCACGCATCTGCATGCACATGTGCTTTGCCTCCATGACCACCATGACACCAAGGGGATGAAGGGCCTCCTGGATAGACTCGCGGATCTGCTTGGTCATACGCTCCTGAATCTGGAGGCGATGAGAGAAGCAATCCACTACTCGTGCAATCTTGCTCAATCCGGTAACCTCGCCATTAGGTATGTACGCTACATGCACCACGCCATAGAAAGGCAGCATGTGATGCTCGCAAAGTGAATAGAAATTGATGTCGCGAACAATGACCATCTGGCTATACTCCTCCTTGAACTTTGCCGAATTGAGTATGGCCACAGGGTCCTGTTCATAACCCCTGGTGAGGTCGGTCATAGCCTTGGCTACACGCAGAGGGGTGCGAACCAAACCCTCACGCTCGGGATCCTCGCCTATGAGTTCGAGGATGCGATGTATATGTTGTTGAAGTTCTTCTTGCTTGTCCATATCCATAACACTATTTCAGTAATGACTACTGGTGTTAATAATAAACGTTTATCTTGCTTCTGACCACGCTGGCACTACCAAACTGGCGTGTCTCGCGCATCTGCTGAAGCATCTCACTGGCCTCCTCACGAGTCTTGTAATCGCCTACGAGACACACATAATGGGGAGAACGAAACGAGATATAAACATTGGTTCCGGGGAAATAGTTCTTGAAAAGACGTCCCATAGACTCTGCCTTGGCCTTGTCCTTTGCCGTACTACCCAACGAAACAACCTGCACACGATATCCATTGGCAGTCGTGTGTCTGCCTGAAGGGGCAACAACAGGAGCTTCCTCCTCCTGCTCTGCCATCTCACCGCTGATATTTGAAGAAGCCTTGTCCGCCTTGGAGGCAGTGGCTGAGGCCTTGCCATTGACCAAATCGTCCAGTTCGGCGTCCTGATGAACGACAACCTGACCCTGGCCAGCAACGCGTTTCTGCAAATAGTCGGTGTACTTACCCTGTGCCATACCCATCAAGGGGATGAGCACGAAAGAGAGTAAAAGTGTAATTCTGTTAAGCATGTCTTGTCCTTTGTGTAACGGTAAACCTGAGCAGATTCACCTATTGACCGTATGATTGAACATTACTTAAAAGCTCCCCCAGCACCCGAAGGCGCTGGAGGAAAAAGGTATGCGGAGTTATTAGTTCCAAGCGTCGATAATACCCTTGAAATCAGCGCACTTCAAAGCAGCACCACCGATCAAGCCACCATCAACATCGGGCTTAGAGAAGATCTCCTTAGCGTTGCTGGGCTTGCATGAACCACCGTAGAGGATAGAGATCTCCTCGGCAGCCTTCTCGCTGAAGTTACCAGCAATGATGCCACGAATGAATGCGTGAATCTCCTGAGCCTGCTCAGCAGTAGCGGTCTTACCGGTACCAATAGCCCAAACGGGCTCATAAGCCAGGATTACATTAGCAAGCTGCTCCTCGGTCAGGTGATACAGGCTCTCCAACTGAGCTGCAACAACCTCGTTCTGCTTGTTAGCCTCGCGCTCCTCGAGAACCTCACCGATACAGAAGATAACCTTCAGACCATTAGCCAAAGCCAGGTCAACCTTCTCCTTCAGGATCTCAACGGTCTCACCATAGTAAGAACGACGCTCTGAGTGACCCAGGATAACATACTGAGCACCAGTGCTCTTTACCTGAGCAGCTGAAACCTCACCAGTATAAGCACCCTTCTCCTTGTCTGCACAGTTCTCAGCACCAAGACCGATTACGGTACCCTCTACAACACCAGCAACGGTAGCAAGGTGGATGAAGGGAGTACAGATGATAACGTCACAGTTGGGCTTCTCAGCAGCGAGAGCCTCTTTCAACTCGGTAGCCAATGCTACACCTTCCTGCAGGTTCAGGTTCATCTTCCAGTTACCTGCAACAATCTTCTTTCTCATTGTTGTTTGATTTTTAATGGTTTAACAAATTATGTATTTCTTACAATTTACTCGGTTTTCTTTTTTCGTTTCAGATATGCTCTGTACATTCGCTGCCCAAGCCAAATACGGTCAATGAAGGTGATGACCACCAGAGGAACAACAAACCAGAGGAACAACGTTACGGTACGTTGCATGTGGCTCTGCAGCTGAGGTTTTCCAATAGGAAGTTTGTCCAATGGTTCGGAGTCCTCGTCAAGATCAGGAAGATCCGTGCAAGGCCATTTGGCCACTACGACGCTGCCATTCATCAGTACCAGACCGGGGTTGGAACGAACGATAGTCTTGAGCGTAACAGCATCGGTATGGCAGAACGGGTACTCAGCACCTGTCTGATCTGTCCAGCGCTGTATACCCTCCTTCCCACTGGCCGTGAGGCAGTAGAAGGGGTAATCATAGTGCTGGGCATAGTCGTAGAGACGCTCGTAGGCATCCATGTTGCCATCATCAGCAAACTCCAGATAGGGAGCCACCAGGAAGAATTTATAACCCTCGGCCGTGAGAATATCCTCGGTAATGTCATCACCATCAGGATAAGTCACGATCTGAAGGTTGTCTATCTCGGGAGCCTCGGCATCACCAATCTGCTCGGTCTTGGTATCAACGAAAGTCCATGTGCTATCAGGGTAATCCTCGGTAGAGAAGAGGCGCAACTCGCCATTCTTTTCCATCAGGAACTTCGTCTCGAACTGTACATCACCCTTGGGCGTCATGGCTTCCACAATATCCGAACCAATGTGATAGGGACGGAAATCTATTACCGGTAGACGATAGATACAATATCCTGCCAATACAAGTGCATAGAGCAAGGCGTACATTGAAATGGTCCATTGCAGAGCCTCACTAATCAGACGACTCTGCAAACGAGGGTAACATACCAAGACGATGGCTGCACCCAGCAGCACCAGATTCTTGAAGAACGTCTGCCACCCCGTCAGTACCAAGGCATCACCAAAACAACCGCAATCCGACACGGGTTCAGCAATGGCAATATAGAGGGTCAAAGGCGTCATGACGAGCATGAATGCCAGGGTAAGCCAGGAAGTGCTTCTACGACGAATGCCAAAGAGCGTGTTGACACCGATACGGAACTCGACAAGACCCAGCAACACGGCAAGAACCAAGGGTACGTATGAGGGCAGCAGATAACCGACACCAAAGGCCTCGGCATAGTCCTGCAGTTTGTATTCCGTGCCTCGAGGGTCGATAATCTTCACAATAGCCGAGAAGATGAACGTACATGCCACCAAAAGGCGACATACATTCACCAATACCCAAAGTATGCTCTTCTTTACCTTATCTGCCATTGTGTCTATCAGAACCTATTGTACCAGAACTTGTCTTTTCCACGAAAGGATATCGTTGTGTATTACTCGCCAAAAGTGAGTTTGATCAACCCAAACACAGCATAGTTCATCATGTCCATGTAGTTGGCATCAACACCCTCAGAAACGAGTGTACCACCTTCGAGGGCCTCAATCTGCTTGGTACGGAAAATCTTCATCAGGATCAAGTCGGTGTAACTGCTCACACGCATACTGCGCCAAGCCTCATCATAGTCATGATTCTTGCGAAGCATCAGTTCCAGGGTCTCCTGGGCATGCTTGTCATAATGCTCGAGAGCTTGTTCGGGAGTCATATCGTCAGTTGAATCAGCGTAGCCTAACTCCAACTGAATCAGACCGATAAGAGCGTAATTTACGATGCCGATAAACTCAGGACGTATACCCTCGCCTACCAGTGTCACACCCTTTGTCTCGATGCTGCGGATACGGTTAGCCTTGATGTATATCTGATCGGTAATAGAGGATGGACGCATGATGCGCCATGCTGCTCCATAGTCGTGCAACTTCTTGGCAAAAAGTGTGCGACATTCGTTCAGTACCTGCTCAAACTGTTCTTTAGTATCCATAAGTAATCAAATTTATCTTTGACTTGATTTTCGTTTCGTTTTGCCTATCTGCTACGCAGAGTACGCATAAATTTGTGCAAAATTACAACAAAAATGCGGATATAACAAACAAAAGCGAGATAAAGCGATTATTCAAAGAATAATTCGGTGCAAAATGGGAGGACGAACTCGGAAAACGACGTGAGGAATAGGAAAGACTAGGAA
>DCIS01000096.1:4310-9447 GCA_002317475.1 Prevotellaceae bacterium UBA1720
ACCTAGGAAAGTCCTAGGTAAAACAGAAAAGGGAGGAACTGGAAACCCAGACCTCCCCTTTCAGGACATATTCAATAAAAAAGTTAATTACGAGCACTTGATGACCTGACCTAGGCGCAAGGTTGTCGTTTCCTTGATCTTGTTCAGTTTGCAGAGCTTGGCCACGGTGGTCTTGTACTTCAAAGCAATGCCATAGAGGGTATCACCCTGCTTCACCTTGTGTATCTTCGACGAACTGGTCTTCTTAGACGATTTTGCCTTGCTTTCCTTCTCTACCTGCTGAACCTCATCCGTTGACTGGATACCACTGTTTGATGCCAGCATAGGCAGGGGTGCATCAGCATGGTTGATACCACCTTCCAGTCCGCTGCGACCATTGGAACGATAGACATAGAAATCACCCAGAGCATCCTGTGCAGCAAAGTCAAAGAGCAACTCAGGGTCAATATTCTTACCCAGCAGACGAGTCTCGAAATGCAAGTGCGAACCAGTACTACGACCCGTGTTGCCACCCAGGGCAATCACCTCGCCAGCCTTTACTATCTGATTGGGAACCACCAAATGCTTGGAAAGGTGACCATAGATGGTCTCAAGACCATTATCATGACGAATCACAACGTACAAGCCGTATCCCTTACGGTAACCCTCGTTGGCAACGACGCGAACCTTACCAGCATAAGCAGCACGTACGGTATCACCCACATACAACTTGATATCAGTACCATAGTGGTTTCTTCTGAATGCTCTGCGATAACCATAATGCGAGGTTACCAATCTACTATCACAGGGCATACAGAAGTTGCGAAGGTCAATCCTATATTCCGCTGGCATGGGAGCATTGTAGCTGCTAACAAACTCATTGGTCCAGTCAGGGTAGAGGTCAGCAGAGGGATTATTGAGATTTGCCTCCTTGAATTTAGTTTTAGGGAGTGAACGGCGAAGCGTGATGCTGTCCAAAGCCGCAATTCGTTTGTCAACAGGAGCTTGTATGGCAAGTACATCCTGCGCCTGAGCCGTGAAGCTCGTGAGTGCAAGCCAGCCTAACATCAGCACATGTCTTACTTTATTCATCAATATTTCTTGGTTAGTAGGGTATTCTTGAAATGGGTAGGTAATAGCGAAAACCTAAGAGCAATGCTCTCGTTCAGTTTTTCACAGTATTGAAATACGAATTAGTCACACTCACCCATATCACCTAAGCGACAATGGATAGAGTGTACTAACCGATATTCGTAGAGAGAATGACAAGGGTCAAGGTTGACCCCGTCATTGAGGATCAATGATTATTCGTCTCTGTTATACTCATCAGGAGCATAGAGACGATCGAGGTTGGTCATACCGAAGTCAAACACCTCGTCGCTCTTGAAGAAACGGCGAATCTCGTCAAACGCTGTATGAGGACCATCAGATGCGTGTACCACATTCTGCTGGTTGCTGACACAATAATCACCACGGATGGTGCCAGGAGCTGCGTTACGACCATTGGTGGTACCTGCCATCATACGAACGACGCGGATAGCATCAACACCCTCGAGGCAGAGTGCAACAACGGGGGTTGCAGTCATTGAGTCCTTCAAAGACTGGAAGAAGGGTTTCTCAACCAAGTGTGAGTAATGCTCGTTCAGGATTTCATCGGTCAACTGCATCATCTTCATACCAACAATGCGAAGACCGCGACGCTCAAAACGGGTAATAATCTCACCCATCAGATTGCGTTGAATAATACCGGGCTTCAGCAGCACAAGTGTTCTTTCCATATTATATTTGGTGTATTTACATTAAATCGAAAAGGCACAATCTTCACCTAATCGCTTGCAAAGTTAGTAATTATCAAGCAAAAAGTCAAAAATATTAAGCCTTTTTTAGATTTTTGCATACAATATTGCAAAATCGGTGTTACAAGAAGGGGAAGAAAGAGGGGTGAGAGGTGAGAGATGAGAGGTGAGGAATGAGGGATTTTATAAGGGAGGCTAGGATTTCTAGGTGTTTCTAGGTTGTCCTAGGGTTTCCTAGGTATTCATAGGTGTCCTAGATGTTCCTAGATGTTCCTAGGATTTAGGCATCATCAACTGATGGCAGACCAATCAACCTTATCTTTACCTAAATCGCGTAAACGTCTCCACATCAGGGCGTTATCGGGCTTCAAACCATCGGGATCATCATCCAGTACTTCACGGGCCAGATCACGGGCTTGCTGCACTATCTGCCCATCACGGGCCAGGTTGGCCACATGCAGTTCAAAGGCTGTACCACTCTGTTGCGTGCCTTCCAAATCACCGGGACCACGGAATTTCAGATCGGCCTCGGCTATCTCAAATCCGTCATTCGTCTCAGTCATGATCTGAATGCGCCGACGCGTCTCCTTGCTCAGTTCATACTTCGTCACCAGGATGCAGAAGGACTGTTCGGCACCACGCCCTACCCTGCCACGCAACTGATGCAACTGTGCCAAGCCGAAACGCTCGGCATTCTCTATCACCATCACACTGGCATTGGGCACGTTCACACCCACCTCTATGACCGTTGTGGCTACCAGGATTTGCGTTTCACCACTGGCAAAGCGTTGCATCTCGGCATCCTTCTCCGAGGACTTCATCTTGCCATGCACCTTGCTGATACGCATATCCGGAAAGGCCTTGCAAAACTCATCATAACCATCCTCAAGGTTCTTCAGATCCATCTTCTCGCTCTCCTTGATGAGGGGGTATACCACATATACCTGACGCCCTAAGGCAATCTGCTGACGAATGCCTCGATAAAGCGTCTCACGATGGTCGGCATAATGGTGCACCGTAGCTATAGGTTTACGTCCAGGAGGCAACTCATCTATTACACTTACATCCAGATCGCCATAAAGTGTCATGGCCAAGGTTCGTGGAATGGGGGTTGCCGTCATAACCAGGACATGGGGGGCAATTGTGCTCTTTTTCCACAGACGTGCACGCTGTGCCACACCAAAACGGTGCTGCTCGTCCACCACCACGAGACCCAGATTCCGGAACAACACATTATCCTCTATCACCGCATGTGTACCCACGAGTATGTTCACCTCACCGTTGGCCAGTCCCTCCAGGATTTCACGGCGACGCTTACCCTTCACCATACCCGTAAGGAGTTCCACACGAAGGGGCATATCCCCCAGGAACTTGCGGAACGTCTCCAGATGCTGCTCTGCCAGAATCTCCGTTGGAGCCATGATACAAGCCTGCAGACCATTATCCAGGGCCAACAACATAATCATCAGAGCCACCAACGTCTTTCCACTGCCCACATCACCTTGCAGGAGACGGTTCATCTGCTTGCCACTCTGCATATCAGCATGTACCTCCTTGATGACGCGTTGCTGTGCTCCCGTGAGCGAGAAGGGAAGGTGGTTCTTGTAAAAGTCCATAAAGTTCTGCCCCACCCTGGCACAGAGATGTCCCTTGGTGCTTTGCTGGCGCAGACGAGTGAATTTCAGGATATTGAGTTGAATGAAGAAAAGTTCCTCCAACTTCATACGGTACATCGCCCTTGAGAGATGATCAGCACTCTCTGGATGATGCATGTTGCGCAGAGCCGTGTCACGCCCCATCAGCATATAACGCTCCACGACAGAGGCTGGGAGAGTCTCGGGCAAAGGCATGTCCAGTTTGGTAAGCAAGGTATTGACAAAAGTCTCAATGGAACGTGAATTGATACCACGCTTACACACTTTTTCCGGAACGGAATAATAAGGTCGGAGTCCGAGATTATTGACTTGCAGCGTGGCAGCGTCATCAATATCAGGATGAGGGATATTGAAACGGCCATTGAAATAATTGGGTCTGCCAAAGACGATATAGTCGTGATGGAGCTTGTAGGCCGAGGTGACATATTTCTGTCCATTGAACCAAACCAGGTCAATGAGTCCATGTCCATCCGTGAAATGACCGATGATGCGTTGCTTACGGCCTTTGCCCTCCTCCTCAAAACTCAGGATCTGCCCTTTCAGTTGCACGAAAGGCATATCGGCCGTAAGTTCATGCGAATAGTAGAGACGCGTACGGTCGATATGCTTTGAGGGAAAATAATTGAGCAGATCCTCAAGCGTATGGATATTCAGCTCGTCACCTAAGATCTTGGCACGAGCAGGTCCCACACCGGGCAGATAAGTTATTTCGGTCTTGAGGTCAAGCAAGGGCTTACTGTTTTGAGTCGTGAGTCATGAGTCGTAACCCGGGTTACATCTCGTACATCATACCCTTACGCAAGGGTGCAATGGCCTCCTTGCCCTTGATGCTCTCTGCAATGACGTAGCCAAACTCCATGGCAGCACCGGGACCATTACCAGTGATGAACTGACCATCCTGCTCTACACGGGCAGCGGTATAGGTAGCACCATCCAACTCGGTCTCTACACCAGGATAGCAAGTGGCCTTGATACCCTTCAGAATGCCTAGATGACCAAACACCTGAGGTGCAGCACAGATGGCAGCCAAGGGTTTGCCTTCACCGTACAGTTTCATGATACCCTCACGCAAGTCCTCACAAGCGTCGAGGTTGGTAGAGCCAGGCAGACCACCGGGCAGGATAATCATCTCGGCATCGTCCCAATCCAGTGCTGGCAGAATACGGTCAGCCAGGACGATAACGCCGTGTGAACCTATCACCACCTGATTGTCGGTGATAGAGACTGTTTCAACCTCAATCTGCGATCTGCGCAGGATATCTAATGGTGCCAATGCCTCGATTTCCTCGAAACCTTCGGCCAAAAACATGTAAATCATGGGAAGTTAAAAATTAAAAGTTAAAAATTAAAAGTTGGCAACGTGAATAGTTGAAAAATTAAAAGTTAAAAATTATAATTTAGTGTGGTGATAACTCGACTTGCCAACTACTAATTATGCAAAAGCAGTCATGTTGCCAAATTTTAATTTTTAACTTTTAATTTTTAATTCTTCAGGCAGGCCAAGTAGCGTTTGATAGTTTCCTCCAAACCGTAGTAGAGGGCATCACAGATCAAGGCATGACCAATGCTTACCTCATCGATATAGGGCATACGCTGGTGCATGTAAGCCAGATTCTCCAGGCTTAGGTCATGACCACAGTTCAGGCCCAGTCCCAGTTGCTTGGCTCTTTCACCAGCCTCCACGAATGGAGCTATGGCTTCTTCACG
>DCIS01000096.1:9590-13443 GCA_002317475.1 Prevotellaceae bacterium UBA1720
AGGAAGTCGAAGTTTGCCTTGGTGTCCCAACCATGGTTGCTCGTGATCTGGTCATGAGAATCAGGCACCATGGTCACCTGAGCAGGTACAATCTGCAGCACCAGATCCACAAAGTCTGGTTCGGGATTACCCTCAATATTGAATTCAGTAGTGAGCTGTGGTTTGAGGTCAAATACGTCCTTGTGTGTGATGTGTCGTTCATCAGGACGAGGGTGTACGGTAATGCCTTGTGCGCCAAATCGCTCAGCGTCCAGGGCCACCTTCACCACATCAGGGTTGTTGCCGCCTCGTGCATTACGAATGGTAGCAACTTTATTGATGTTTACACTTAATTTCGTCATATAAGATAGTTTTTATTCAAATCTCACGGCAAAGTTAGCAAATTTTCCGTATATTTGCACCTAATTATATTAATAAAATATGCGTAAACTTCGATTTGCCATCTTTGGCAACATATATCAAGCTAAAAAATCATTGGCCGTACAGAAGTTGCTTTGCCTCCTTGAGGAGCGCGAGGCAGACATCCTCATCGACCGTTCTTTCTACGAATACCTCACCCGTGACCTGCTGCTGAATGTGCCTTGCACAGACTTCATCACCGATGATGACTTCACGGCAGATGTGGTGGTGAGCCTGGGTGGTGATGGTACGTTCCTGGAGGCTGCCAGTCGTGTAGGCAACAAGCAAATACCTATCCTCGGTATCAACATGGGACGTATGGGATTCCTGGCTGATGTCACAGCCGACGAGATTGACGAGGCCCTTGAAGCCATCTATGACGAGGCCTACGAGGTTGAGAAGCGCAGTGTGCTGCAGGTGGAGTTCTCCTCGGGCATACCCAGCAGTCATCCCTATGCCCTCAACGAGGTAGCCATCCTCAAGCACGACAATTCCTCGATGATTGCCATCCGTGTGAATATTGACGGCGAGTACCTCTCAACGTACCAGGCAGACGGACTGATCATCAACACCCCTACAGGCAGTACGGGCTATGCCCTGAGCGTAGGTGGTCCTATCATTGCCCCTACCAGCAATGCACTGGGTCTGGTACCCGTTGCGCCTCACAGTCTCAACGTGCGTCCCTTCACCCTCTGTGATGATGTGGAGATTGAGTTGAGCGTGGATAGTCGCAGTCATCAGTACCTTGTAGCCATTGACGGCAGAAGTGAGTCGCTGAGCGAGGATGTACGTCTGAAGATTCGCAAGGCCCCCTACTCCGTTCTTCTGTTGAAGCGTAAGGGCAGTTCCTTCTTCCGTACCCTGAGAAACAAACTGATGTGGGGAAGCGATGTGAGAATTGAATAAAAAGGTTAAGAGGGTTAAGAAAGTAAAGAAAGAAGGATTTGAAGAATACAAAACACATACTGAAATGGTTCTGGCGTACGTCGAAGTCGTATCGCTTGCAGGCATCCATCAATATCTTGGTGGGACTGTTGCATGTAGCTGCTGACTTTGCCTTCATCCTTGCCACAAAGATGGCTATTGATGTGGCAACAGGACGTAGTGACAGTTCGCTGAACCTCGCTGCAGCATGCCTTATCGGTATCATGGTAGGCCAGATTACCTTGGGTTTTGCCAAGAAATGGATTGCCGCATTGCTGGGAGTCAAGGCTCAGAACCGCATGCAGCAACGTTTGTTCCGCAGACTGATGGACAGCGAGTGGCGCGGACTGGAGAGCAGGCACAGCGGTGATGTGCTGAACCGTCTGGAACGTGATGTGCAGGATGTCACCAATGTCATCACCGAAACCATGCCCTCTGCCTTCTGCGTGGGTGTTCGTCTCATCGTGGCTTTCTGCTACCTCTATAGCATGGACCAGCGTCTGGCCGTCATCCTGGTGGTGATAGTACCCATTTTTGCCTTGCTCAGCCGACTGTATGTCAGGAAGATGCGCAGCATCACACGCGAGGTGCGCAATACCGACAGTAAGATTCAGAGCATCCTGACCGAGAGCATCCAGCACCGTATGGTCCTGAAGACCCTGGAACGTACCGGCACTATGACCGAGAAACTGGCAGACACACAGACCACACTGCGCGCCCAGGTACGTCATCGTACGCTCTTCTCCTCTTTCTCTGGTACGCTGCTCAATATCGGTTTTGGATCGGGCTACCTCATCACCTTCCTCTGGGGCGTGACACGCCTGCACGAGGGTACCATCACCTATGGTATGATGATAGCCTTCATCCAGTTGGTGGGACAGATCCAAGGACCGTTCCGCGAGATGACACGTTACATCCCTGCTATCATTGGAGCCCTGACAGCAGGTGAACGTCTGGACGAACTGGAGGACATGCCTCTTGAGGAGCAAGGCGAACCCATACACTTCCCTCATGGAGCGGGTATACGTTTTACCCATGTCAGCTATGCCTACGACAGTCATAAGCGCACCATCCTCAAGGATCTCACCTACGACTTCCCCCCTGGTAGCACCACGGCCATCATGGGCGAGACAGGAGCGGGCAAGACCACCCTTATCCGCCTCATCCTGGCCCTTCTGAAACCTCAGCAAGGACAGGTGGAGATGTATGGTGATGTACCTCAGACCAACCTAGGGTGGCAAAACACCACCTCAGCTTCTACCACAGAGGTAAGCGTGCCTACCTCTCCCCTCACCCGTTGCAACCTGGTGTATGTACCTCAGGGCAATACCCTCTTCAGTGGCACCATCCGTGAGAACCTGCTCATGGGTAATCCCGAGGCTACCGAGGAGGAGATGAAGGATGCCCTGACCTGTGCCTGTGCCGACTTTGTGCTGCAACATCCTGGAGGTCTGGATGCCCTTTGTGGTGAGATGGGAGGTGGTATGAGTGAGGGGCAGGCTCAGCGCATCTCCATTGCACGTGCCTTGCTTCGCAAGGGTAACATCCTGCTTTTGGACGAGGCAACAAGTGCCTTGGACCTCGACACCGAGAAACGTCTTCTGGACAACCTCCACAAGCACTTAGGAGGCAAGCAGACCATCATCTTCATCACACACCGCACCGCTGTCATCGAGCATTGCAACCAGGTACTGAAGATTCAGAAAGTCAAGGAATAGCAAGGACAGGATGAAGGGAATGGGTGGGACATTCCTCATGCCCAAACAACAATAAAGGGAGGTTTTGACAACAATAAAGGGAGGTTTGCGCCTCCCTTTTGTTGTATCTTGTCATGTCGTCATTCTATCTCATGTCGTCATTCTATCATTTCTCCTATCCAACCAGTGCCATGGGGGAATGCCAGAGCACCACCTTGCCCTCTGCAAGGGATTTGGGCACGTCTATAAGGCGCTGGTTGCTGCTGCCTCGATAGAGGAGGTCTTCGTCGCGAAGTTCCTGCACGAAGCGCCCATCCACCAGTACATCAAGGTTTTCCAGCAAGGGACGGACCTTGGCATTGACAACCAACTGTTCGAAGGTGAAACCCGTGTAGCACCAGATGTTCTTCTGGCTCTGTGCCTTGATCTGCATGGCCAGTTCGGCAAAAGCCTCAGGCTGGTACATAGGGTCGCCACCCGAGAAGGTCACGTCGGCAAAGGGGTCATCCAGGATGGTCTTGAGGATGTCCTCAACCTCTACGTCACGTCCACCCTCCATATCCCACGACTGGGGGTTATGGCAACCAGGACAGTGATGCTGGCAACCTGCACAGTAGATGCTGGTACGGAAACCTGGTCCGTCTACCGTCGTGTCCTCGATGATGTCTAATACTCGTATATTCATCTTTATAAAACCTCCCCCTCCCCATGGGGAGTTTGGGAGGGATTTTTTAGGTCGTTCTAGTGAGGCCTAGGTGGTCCTAGGGAATCCTAGTTATTTTTTAGTCGTGTGTTACGCGGTCGTTCAACTCTGAGAGCTTGGCCTTGTTCCA
>DCIS01000096.1:13534-16128 GCA_002317475.1 Prevotellaceae bacterium UBA1720
TCGAGGTCCTTCTCGGCATTCTCTGCACCGCAGTCCATGCAACGGTTGCGAGTATGGTTGACAGAACCGTAACCCATATTGTACTTGTCCATCATGTCCACGATGCGCATTACCACCTCGGGGTTGTGTGTAGCATCACCGTCAATCTCTACGTAGAAGATATGACCACCACGGGTCAGGTCATGATAGGGAGCCTCGATCTCAGCCTTGTGACGTGCCGAGCACTTGTAGTATACGGGAACGTGGTTTGAGTTGGTATAGTAGTCACGGTCGGTGATACCGGGCAGGATGCCATACTTCTTCTTGTCACCACGGGTGAAGCGACCAGAGAGACCCTCGGCAGGTGTTGCCAATACGCTGTAGTTGTGCTGATACTTCTCGCTGAACTCGTTGGCACGATCGCGCATGTAGGTCACAATCTTGATACCCAGTTCCTGTGCAGCCTCATCCTCTCCATGGTGCTTGCCAATGAGGGCTACGAGGCACTCTGCCAGACCGATGAATCCGATACCCAGTGTACCCTGGTTGATGACGCTCTCGATGGTGTCATTTGGACCCAGTTTGTCGCTGCCCAGCCACAGTGAACTCATCACGAGGGGGAACTGCTTGGCAAAAGCGGTCTTCTGGAACTGCATACGATCATGCAACTGCTGTGCGGTGACGCTGAGCATGTTGTCGAGCTTAGCAAAGAAAGCGTCGATGCGCTGCTGCTGATCCTGGATGTCCTTGCACTCGAGGGCCAGACCTACGATGTTGATGGTAGAGAACGAGAGGTTACCACGTCCGATAGAGGTCTTGGGTCCGAAACGGTTCTCGAATACACGTGTACGGCAACCCATTGTAGCACACTCGTGCTCATAGCGCTTGGGATCGTTGATATCCCATGCATCGTTCTGGTTGTAGGTAGCATCGAGGTTGATGAAGTTGGGGAAGAAACGGCGAGCCGTTACCTGGCAAGCATACTTGTAGAGGTCGTAGTTGCGATCCTCGGGCAGGTAGCTCACGCCACGCTTCTTCTTCCAGATCTGAATGGGGAAGATGGCTGTCTGACCACCACCTACACCCTCGTAGGTAGAGCGCAGCAACTCGCGGATGATGCAACGACCCTCGGCCGAGGTGTCCGTACCGTAGTTGATGCTGGAGAATACCACCTGATTACCACCACGGCTGTGAATGGTGTTCATGTTGTGGATGAAAGCCTCCATGGCCTGGTGTACGCGACCTACGGTCTTGTTGATAGCGTGCTGCTTCAGGCGCTCCTTGCCCTCAAGGCCGTTGAGCGAGAGGTTCAGGTAGTCGTTGATCTCATCATCATAGAGGTCGCTGAGGTCCTCGCCGGTGAGTTTCTCCAACTCCTTTATTTCTTCTTTATAAGAGGAACGCACGTAAGGAGCCAGATAGAAGTCGAAGGCGGGAATGGCCTGACCACCGTGCATCTCGTTCTGTGCTGTCTCCATGGAGATACAACCCATGATGCTGGCTGTCTCGATGCGCTTTGCGGGACGACTCTCACCATGTCCGGCACGGAAACCACCCTGCAGGATATGGTCCAAGGGGTGCTGGACGCAGGTCAGCGACTTGGTGGGATAGTAGTCCTTGTCGTGGATATGCAGCAGATTGGCACGAACGGCCTCGCGTGCATCCTCGCTCAGCAGGTAGTCGTCTACGAAGGGCTTGGTGGTCTCGCTGCTGAACTTCATCATCATACCGGCAGGTGTGTCGGCGTTCATGTTCGCATTCTCGCGAGTCACATCATTGCTCTTAATGTTGATGATCTCGAGGAAGATGTCACGTGTCTTGGCCTTACGAGCCACACTACGCTGGTTGCGGTACTTGATGTAGATCTTTGCCACGTCCTTGCGGGCACTCTTCATCAGCTCCATTTCCACCATATCCTGGATCTCCTCCACCGTCATCTGGGGCTTGCCCTTCATGGCGATGCGCTCTGCGATAGAGCTGATCAACTGGGGGTCATCACCTTCCTCGGTGGTGAGCATTGCTTTACGGATGGCCGAAGCGATCTTTGCCTCGTTGAATCCCACGATTCTTCCATCTCTCTTTACGACTGTCTGTATCATTGTTCTATAGTTTATCTTTGAGGTTTTTATTGTTTTCCTTGTATTAGTACTCTAGATTAGTCAGTTATGCCTGGGCAGTAATCACAGTGTTTCAGTCACACTCTTTTTACCTTTCCGAAAGCGAGTGCAAAGTTAATCAAAAAAACACATTCATGCAAATTTTTTGGGCATAAAAATTACACTTTTTGGGCATTTTTTTTGATGTCTAAAAATCAAAGTTTCCCACTTTTTATCTTACTTGTGCTGATTTTCAGCACTTTAGCTTTTTTGGTTAAAGTAAAAGTTTCCCAAAAGTGATTTTTCGTGTGTAAATACGGTATTCCAAAGTATTCCACGCCCTTCATCTCGCGTCAGCCCTTGCCGTGCCTTATTTTCCGTTCATTTTAGGAGCCATAATTCCTGTGGTTTCATGGTGACCAATTATGTGAGAAGTGACAAGTGACAAGTGACAAGTGACAATATAGTCCACCCGAGAATCGGGACAATAAAATTAAATTAATAAATATATAAATATAT
>DCIS01000096.1:16148-16377 GCA_002317475.1 Prevotellaceae bacterium UBA1720
TATAAATTTATAAATTTATAATATTGTTTTAATAGCAATTCACCTTGGTTAGGTGGTTTGTCACTTGTCACTTGTCACTTGTCACTTCTTGAATTCACGCTGTCTTAGGTTGTTGCAATTGTTCTTCTGCCCATTTGAGCGAAGCATCGAGCAAGCTCGCTGAGCGGCCATTCATGTTAAGTTTAGTATCAGCCATTATACGTACAAACACCGTACAGCCTACGTACAG
>DCIS01000096.1:16518-24700 GCA_002317475.1 Prevotellaceae bacterium UBA1720
TTCTGGTACTTATCAACCAGCATGCCATCCAGCACCTTGAGGTCAAACCTGCCTTTCTTCAGAGCCTTGAAGCGTATCTTCATCAGTTCCTGGTCACCCTCGGCATACTTCTGCTCACCCAGGTTGACGAAGGTGGGATAGAGTGCTTTCTGACCATTCTTGTGCAGACGATCATAGGTCATGTTGTACATCTGGCCGAGATTTGGTGCATCAACACCCTGGTATTCGAAGGCAGAGGCATCGTATGGCAACGCCATGCTGAGTGCATTTACGCTGCGCAGTGCCTTGCCCGTAACGGTGATGACCACCTCATCTCCAGTATTATACTGCACCTTGTCCGTCTTCACCGTGACGTTACCCTCCACACTGGGCACCTTACGACTGCTGACTCCCGTCTCCAATTCGATGGCCACTGCAGAGATATCATAAGCATCAATCAGACCATTCTGATTCAGGTCTCCCTTCGAGACGTAACCCTCGTAGTCGGAGTCTCCCGCGCGCAGGCCCGTATAATTAAGGTATGAGGTGAGGTCGTTCTCGTCCAGACGTCCATCCTGATTGATATCACCGGGCACGTAATGCTCGCTGCCTGGTTCACGGAAGATATATATCTGCTGACCACTACCGAAGTTACCCAAAGCCTTGGTGACACGCAGACGGACATAGCGCATAGCCTTACCAGCAGCCTTCAGCGACATCTCCTTCACCTTGCTGTCACGAGCCCAGGTGAAGTCACCGATATTGGTCCACTCCTGACGATCCATGCTGACCGCGATGCTACCCTCGAGGATGGTACCGTTACCGGCATCCAGACGAGGCAGGTACTGCAACTTGTCGAGGATGTTCACGCTACGCATATCGATGGTCAGGTCGAAGGGCACTGCCGTCTCGTTCCAGTCGGTATGCCAGGTGCTGGTTTCGTCAAAATCAAAGAGATGAGCCTCACTCTGTCCACCCTGGGCAGCTGTGGTACACTCGGCACGCATACCATGGATGGCAAAGCGCAGCGGATCAGCCGTTGTGCTGGCACTGACAGTGGTCCAGCCACTCTCGCCGTCCTTGTTCACGGCGCGCACCTTCATCGTGTAGTTTGTCTCAGGCTCCAGGTCGTCGATGGTGTAGGCCAACTGACGAATGGTGCTGTACACCTGACCCTGGAACTCCACCTCGTAATAGTCGGCATTCACCACAGCAGGCCACTGGGGCGTGAGCGAGTAAGCCGCATTGGGGGTGATGGTAGCCTTGGGAGACTCCAGTGTTCCGGTCTTGTCCAGGTCGGGGTTAGCCACGTTCTGCACCACCTTCTCCACCTCGATGGTCACGGTATGCTTCGCGAGGTCAACCTTCTCTGCAAGTACCACGTAGAGTTGCTTCATGAGGGGCAGTTTGGCACTCTGCTCCTGCATGTTCTGGCAGAAGATGCTGGGATCACCAGCCTCAGCAAGGATTACTGCCACCTTCTTACCATCCACCTTGGCCGTCACCTTACCGTAAGTACCCAGAATGGGCATCACCAGGCTAATCTGCTTCTCGGTGACACAACCCTCGTAATCGCCCTTCATGGGGTTGATAGTTACGGTGAACTTGTTTTTAGCATCCAGTTCGCTTTCGATGAGCGTAGTGGTGTAGGAACCGTTCAGGTAGGCCTGCGTCTTTCCGTCATCATCATAGAGATTGAAGGCAGTCTTCTCACCAGGGATGACCAGCAGTTTCAGGAGGTCACTCCTTGCCTCTCGTGGTGTATTGTGCGCCTCGGTGATGGGGATGATAGCACCCAGACGGGCAAAGGTAGGCATCTTCCACAGAGGGGCAGCGAAATCATTGAGGATACGTCCACCCTCGTACACCTTGCCGTCATAGACATCCATCCAAAGTCCCTTGGGCAAGTAGATGCCATCACGTACGTCATCGTAGGCTGTGGGGAGGTCCTGTCCGTTGTGCTTGTAAGCCGTTGCACGAGTCTCCTTGTAGATAGGAGCCACGAGCAACGATGGACCGTACATGAACTGGTATTGTGTACCGGTACCCAGCGTGTAGTCGTTCTCATCATCCAGGAACATGGCTCGTATCATAGGCATACCCGTCACTGCCTCATGGGCAATGCTATAGGTATAAGGCATCAGTACGGACTTCAGTTTCAGGTAGTTGCGATTGATACTGGTGGCTGGTTCACCCAAGGCCTGAGGGTACTTGGGATTTCGTCCCCACCCATCCATATTGAGCTGCATGGGGGTGTAGGTCTTCCATTGGTAGTCACGTACGTTGACCGATACATGCTTACCACCAAAGATTCCATCCATATCACTGCTCACGTTGGGCTGACCAGACAGTCCGCAACCAATGTAGGTAGGGATATGGAAACGGATGTATTCCCACTCACCACCTGTCTGGTCACCGGTCCAGATACCGGCATAGCGCTGCGTACCTGTCCAGCCATCAAGGGTGATGATGAAGGGACGAGCCTCATCACCGTAGTAAGGCATCACCTGAGCCACATCTGCCACGCCGTTCAGTCCAAACGAATAACCGGCACCAACCCAGGCCACATCGGTCTTCAGTACGCGCACACCCGCATCGCGAACCTCTCTTATAATATCACGTTGCAAAAGGGCCTCGACACCCTCTTTGGGGTGCAGGTCACTCTGGGTCCAAAGACCTATCTCTACGCCCTTCTGACGGGCATATTCGCCAAACTGCTTAAGATTCTCCACGTTGCCCTCCAAGGTCTCTGTCTGACCATAACCAGCACCATAACCATCATTGGGAAGGAACCAGCCCAAAGGCATGTCATTGTCCAGATAACGGTCTACTGCGGCACGGGCAGAGAACTGATAGTTCTGCTTCTCTCCATTCAGACTTTCCTTTACACCTCCGTTGTCCTTCTGACTCTCGTTGTAGGTCTTGCCATCCTCGTATGCCATAAAACCATTGCCATTCTCAGCAACTGTCCAATAATCTCTGTTATAAGCATTTAGATGACCCTCATAAAAACCGAACTTAGGCAGTAGAACGGGATTTCCCGTCAGCTGATAGTAGTCGTTGAGCAAGGATACGGCCTTATCATCAATCATGACAAAAAGGTCAAGATAATCGGTCTCGTGCGTGATGGTGGTAGTGTGCCCATCAGTTGCACCGAAATCATACTTGCCAGGTGAGAAAGTATAGGGCATCAAGGCATAACCTGTCGTACTCCAGAAGAAAGGAGCAGGACTGGCCACACCACCATCCACCCAACTGTTGGTGTTCTCAATGGCAATCACCTTGCCCTTGTGACTGAAACGTCCATTCTGACAACCTCCACCATAGAAATTAGCCTTGTCAGGCTGATAGAAACTCATGCTCACCGTCCTGGAAGAAAAGTCAATGGGAGCAGTTTGGCGCAGCACTTGCTGCCCCGTTTTCAGGTCTCCTACGGTAAGGTATCCTTCTTTTGTAAACTGAATAAGGAGGCGCTTTGTCGTGAGCGAACTACCGTTCGTGAGGATTCGCTGCACGTTACGGCGCGGACTATCAGCTAGAATTTCGGCATGAGGATCGCTTACAGGAGCACGCAGGAACCCACCATTTGGATCCTGAAACAGACGGAAGATATTCTCGCCATAGAAATCCAGATACATCGTGCCACCCTCTGTCTCCACTTGAACCGTGTGACTGTTGATTCTCTGAACTTTCTGGGCATAAATACTCATGCCGCAAAGCAGCAGAAATGACGCTACGATTGTTATCTTCTTCATGTACATGACATTATTTTGGTTTTGGGGTCAAAGTTAAGCAAAAAAAACGAAAGTATCATTAGGTTTTCACCGTTTTTTTTCGTACCTTTGCATCTGTAATACAAATTAATAACGCGCACACACATGGACAACAGTAGCAATAATTACAACGCACCCACGCAACCCTCTGACAATCAGTCACAAAAATCAAAGGGAACGGGTAAAATCATCACTATGGCGGTCATTCTGGGCCTCCTGCTGATTGCCGTACTGGCAGGATGGTACTTCTCATACCAGAAGCAGAATGCCGACAATGCAGAGCGCATGGCCGAGGTGGAGCAGCTCCGACAACTGGCCGAGATGGACAAGGCCGAGATGGAGAACGAATACGCCAATTTCGCTGCACAATACAACGAGATGAAGATGCAGATCAACAACGACTCGCTGGTGGCACAGCTCGAGGCTGAACAGAGACGTTCAGAGGAGTTGCTGGCCGAACTGCAACGCACCAAGTCGTCTGACGCGAAAGAGATCCTGCGCCTGAAGAAGGAACTGGAGACCCTGCGTGCCATCCTGAAGGATTTCGTACATCAGGTGGATTCATTGCAACGCCTGAACGAGGCATTGACCAACGAGAACCAGAACCTGCGCGATGCCAACCAGCAGGCTCAGGAGCATATCACCAACCTCAACACCGAACGTGAGGCACTGACCGAGAAGGTAAACATCGCTGCTCAGCTGGACGCAACGGGTATCACAGGACAGGGTCTGAACAAGAAGGGAAAGAGTGAGGCTAAGATTAAGAATGTCAAGAAGTTGGCCGTATCATTTAACATCAGCCGTAACGTTACTGCCCAGGCAGGAAACCGTAGCATCTACGTACGTATCTCCACCCCAACAGGCGAGGTACTGACCCGCGGTGGCAGTTTCCCCTACCAGAACAAGAACCTGGAGTACTCAATGCGCAAGGATATTGAATACACGGGCGAGGAGACTCCCGTCACCGTCTACTGGGACGTGGCAGAATCACTCTCTGCTGGCACCTACCGCGCTGACATCTTTGCTGACGGACACAATATCGGTACCACCACCTTTAGCTTCAAGTAAGACCCCCTAACCCCCTTTAGGGGGGAACTATTTACATAAGAATCACCAAAACACCGAATCACCGAAATTCTAAAACCAAAACAACCACATGGAAACAGTATTTAGTTACATCCTCGGCCTGGGAGCCCCTGTCATGATGCCTATCATCTTCACCATCTTAGGCGTATGTATCGGCATCAAATTCGGCAAGGCTCTGAAGAGCGGCCTCTACGTAGGCGTCGGATTTGTAGGTCTGAGCATCATCACCAAGTTGCTGACAGACAGTCTCGGTCCGGCATTGGGACAGGTGGTGGAAATCTACGACCTCAACCTGCAAGTATTTGACATGGGATGGCCAGCAGCAGCTGCCGTTGCCTACAACACCTTGGTGGGCTCTTTCATCATCCCCGTCTGCTTAGGCATCAACCTTGTCATGCTGCTCTTAGGTTGCACACGCACCGTCAACATCGACCTCTGGAACTACTGGCATTATGCCTTCATCGGAGCCGTCATCTACTTCATGACGGACAGTGTGGCATGGGGCTTCTTCGGTGCTATCGTGTGCTTTATCATCACCTTGGTGCTCGCCGACATGACCGCCAAGCGTTTCCAGCAGTTCTACCCCAAGATGGAGGGTATCAGCATTCCCCAACCTTTCTGCCAGGGCTTCATGCCTTTCGCTGTGGTTATTAACAAGGCGTTAGACTATGTGCCTGGCATCAACAAGGTGAACATCGACGCAGAGGGACTGAAGAAGAAATTCGGTATCTTCGGCGAACCCCTCGTCTTAGGTGTCATCATCGGCATCATCATTGGTTGCTTAGCCTGCAAGGACACCACCGAAATGGTTGACAACATTCCCGCCATTTTGACCTTGGGCATCAAGATGGGTGCAGTCATGGAACTTATCCCTCGTATCACAGGACTCTTCATCGAAGGTTTGAAACCCATCAGCGAGGCTACACGCGAACTGATTGCGAAGAAGTTCGGTGAGAAGAAGGAACTCTACATCGGTATGTCTCCAGCCTTGGTGATTGGTCACCCCACAACCTTGGTGGTGAGCCTCTTACTCATCCCCGTGACACTTGCCTTAGCCGTAGTGTTGCCCGGTAATCAATTCCTACCCTTAGCTTCATTGGCTGGTATGTTCTACGTTTTCGTGATGGTACTGCCCTACACCAATGGAAACGTACTGCGCAGCTTCATCGTGGGCCTCATCGTGGTAGCCATTGGCCTGTATTTCGTAACACTCATGGCTGGTGATTTCACCATGGCTGCCAGCGATGTCTACACCAAGACTCAGGATGCCACGGTGGCAGTCCCCAACGGTTTCCAGGCAGGTGCACTTGACTTTGCCAGCTCTCCCCTCTCCACGCTCATCTATGTCTGCACGAAGTATCTCAAGTACATCGGTGGTGGCATACTCATCATCCTCACCATGGCTCTGGTAGTATGGAACAAGGTGCAGATCAAGAAGGCTGAGAGCAAATAATGTTGAGGTCACTTGCTTAAACACTATAAAGATAAATTTGATTACTTACTTAAGTAAACCAAAACTTACAATCATATCAACAATGAACAAGAAACAACTTGCATTAACACTTTTCACCCTGAGCTTCTCGCTTTTCATTTCGAACAAAGCTCGTGCCCAGGAGGCAGACCGTTACGTAGGCCGTCAGCATGTGAAGTTCCAGACGGCTTGTCACCCCGAGGATGTCAAGCACTATGATACCAAGACCCTTCGCCAGCGTTTCGTGATGGAGAAGGTCATGGCAGCTGACAGCATCCTGCTGACCTACAGCCACTACGATCGTTTCATCTTTGGTGGCGCCATGCCCGTCAATCAGACCTTGAAACTGGAGAACTTCTGGGAACTGGGCCTCGACGTAGACAAGACCATCACCGACAAGTACTTCCTGTACAACCGTGAGGTGGGTATCGTCAACTGTGGCCAGGGTGACGGTGTGGTCATCGTGGATGGTAAGGAATATGCCCTCTCTCCCAAGGAGGCACTGTACGTAGGTCGTGGTCACATGAAGGACAAGAAGGACAAGTGGGTAGATACGAACAAGAGCGTGGAGTTCCGTTCAAAGGACCCCAAGAAACCCGCCAAGTTCTACCTGAACTCTGCTACAGCCCATACCCACTACAAGACACAGTGGATCACCCTGGATGGACGTAAGGGTTCGCTGAAGGCTGCCGTATGGGGACCTGTTGGTACTACCGAGGAGGCTAACAACCGTACCGTCTACAAACTCATCGTCAACGACGTGTTGGAGGAGGGCCCATGTCAGCTTCAGTTGGGTCTCACTCAGTTGAATCCCGGTGCGGTTTGGAACACCATGCCCCCTCATACACATGGTCGACGTATCGAGGCATACTACTACTTCAACCTGCCTGAGGAGCAGACCATCTCACATGTGATGGGCCAGCCACAGGAGAGCCGCAATGTATGGTTGCACAACGAGCAGGCTATCATGTCTCCTGAATGGTCCATGCACGCAGCAGCAGGTACCTACTACTACACCTTCATCTGGGGTATGGCAGGCGAGAACCTCTACTACAACGACAAGGACAACATCCCCGTCATTGACATTCGATAAAACGGAATTATTTTTGTTTGTTTTCTGCTATCACACACAGGTCTTATCACCTTATTAATAATAAAAGGCGCAAAAGTACACCCTACTTTGCGTCTTTTTTCGTAACTTTGCACGCAAATAAATCTGACTGACAATGACAGGACTTAACAACCAACAAGTCGAGGAAAGCAGACGACTACATGGTAGCAATGTGCTCACCCCACCCGAACGCACCCCTCTATGGCGCCTCTTCCTGGAGAAATTCGAAGACCCAATCATCCAGATTCTTCTGGTGGCATGGGTGCTCTCGATTGTCATTGCCTGTATCCATTGCTGGGTGCAAGGGGCAGGATACAGTGTCTTCCTGGAACCTGCAGGTATCCTCGCAGCTGTACTCCTGGCTACAGGTATCGGTTTTTGGTTTGAGGTCAAGGCAAGCAAGGATTTCGACATTCTGAACCAGGTGAACGATGAGATCCTGGTCACCGTACTGCGCAACAACAAGGTATGCCAGATACCTCGCTGCGACATCGTGGTAGGAGACATCGTGTTGCTGAACACCGGTGACGAGATCCCTGCAGACGGCATCCTCCTTGAAGCCACAAACCTCAATGTCAATGAGTCCACCCTCACAGGTGAGTTGATGGTCACGAAGTCCGCTGATGAGAGTCAGTTTGACACAGAGGCCACCTACCCCACCAATCGTGTATTGCGTGGCACCAGCATCATGAACGGACATGGCACAATGCAGGTTGACGCAGTGGGTGACCACACCGAATACGGCAGTGTCTATGCAGGTTC
>DCIS01000050.1 GCA_002317475.1 Prevotellaceae bacterium UBA1720
TATAGGCACTAGGCTGCCTACTCTCCCACGCAGTGGGGCTTTTGGCGATAATTTTGGTTCCTTTCCGGGTATAAGGAAGTGGGATCAAGTCGTCCCAGCCTGTATAGACAAAATATAGACGCAATATACAGCCACTTTACATCTTTCATTTCTCCCTGTTAATGTGATTAAAGAGGATTAATATTACTCCAAATTTGCTTGTTGTTTTTTTTATTCGTAACTTTGCATTCTTAGAGTATTAGGAATTTTTTCCTTTGCGTTCGTGTATACTAATAGTTCAAATAAGATATGAAGCATATTGTTGTTCTTTTGAATTTTGTGATGCTGCCCTTGCTGGTGGTGGCTGAAATTCCGGAAGGTTACTATAGTAACGTTAATGGGTTGAAGATGGCAGAACTGAAATCGGCTTTACATGCCATCATTGCCAAGGCAAATGTTCTGGAGTATGGAAGTGGTGCAGGTAAGACCTGGACGGGATTTTACTCAACTGACCGATATGACGGTAATAAGGTCAGGGATAGATACAGCAACGATGTGCGAGAATTTTCATCGACAGCCAGTACTACTGCAGCCAGTGCTCCGGACGGCATGAATATCGAGCACTCCTTCCCTAAAAGTTGGTGGGGAGGTACAAAAAACCAGGCTTACAAGGACCTGTTCAATTTGATGCCTTGTGAGATCAACATCAACAGTAGTAAGAGCAACTATGCGATGGGCAAGGTTGATAAGGTCAAGGCAGACAATGGATGTACCAAGGTAGGTACAGGGAAAGCTGGGGAGAAGTCAGCAAATCTGTGGGAACCTGCAGATCAGTGGAAAGGAGACTTTGCCCGTGGATACTTCTACATGGTTACGGCTTACAGTGATTTCGTCTGGACGGGTGAGGGTCTGACCATGCTTGAGTCTGACGAATGGCCAACGATGCAACAATGGGCCTACGAGTTGCTTTTGGAATGGTGCAGGCAAGATCCTATTGATCAGATTGAGATAGACCGTAATGAGGCTGTGTATGCCATACAAGGTAATCGAAACCCCTTTGTTGATTTCCCGAAACTAGAAGAGTATATCTGGGGCGACAGCATCGACGTTGCATTTGATCCCGAGAGCATACGAGGTGCGGAGCAAGGTGATCCCGATATAGTGGAAGAGGTGAAAGGTAGAGACCGCTTTACAGCTAAATGGTTGGATATGCTTGGACGCTATGTACATCATACACGGCGAGGCATATTTATTAGGAAAGGCAAAAAAGTACTCAGATAAAGGATGCGTTTTTTCATCACATTGAGTTACGACGGCACGAACTACCACGGTTGGCAGATACAACCCAACGGGAACAGTGTCCAAGAGACCATACAAAAGGCTCTCTCCACCTTGCTGCGCCAATCCATAGAAATCGTTGGAGCAGGACGTACCGATGCAGGCGTGCATGCCAAGATGATGGTGGCACACTTTGACTGGGAGAAGCGAGAATGTCCTGTTGACTGTTCACAGTTGGTGTACAAACTGAATAAGATATTGCCACCAGACATTGCCGTGCAGAAGGTGGAACATGTGGAAGATGAGATGCATGCTCGTTTCTCGGCCACCAGCAGAACGTACCATTACTTTATCCACCAGCGAAAATCTCCATTTCTAAAGGCATACAGTTGGTATGTATATGGCAATTTGGACTTCGGGAAGATGAATGAGGCTGCCAGTACGTTGATGGAGTACCGTGACTTTACCAGTTTCTCGAAGGTCAATACTGATACGAAAACCAATGACTGCACCGTGACCAAGGCCATTTGGGAAGAGACTGCACCCGATGAGTGGAGGTTTACCATCTCTGCCAACCGTTTCCTGAGAAACATGGTTCGTGCCATTGTCGGGACATTGGTGGAAGTGGGACGGGGAAAGATGAGCGTGGAGCAGTTTCGCCAGGTGATAGAAAAGAAGAATCGTTGCTCGGCAGGCGAGAGCGTACCCGGTAATGCGTTGTTCTTGGTAGATATTAAATATTAGTAGACAGATGTGGTTGTTGATGGGTTTTATCAGTGCTGCGTTGTTGGGATTGTATGATGTCAGCAAAAAGCAGTCGCTACGAGGCAATGCCGTGATACCGGTGTTGTTCCTGAACACCCTGTTTTGTAGTTTGATATTCCTTCCCTTGGTTGTTACTTCCCGCATGGGATTGTTGGAGCAGGGTGATATACTCTTTGTCCCGTCAGAGGGATGGGAGGTGCACTGCTTTATTGTACTAAAATCACTCATTGTGCTGAGCAGTTGGCTATGTGCCTATTTCGGCATGAAACATCTCCCTTTAACATTGGTCGGACCAATCAATGCTACTCGTCCGGTAATGGTACTGGTAGGTGCCATCCTCGTTTTCAGTGAACAGCTGAATGCCATGCAATGGGTGGGTGTGTTGCTGGCTGTACTGAGTTTCTTTATGTTGAGTCGTAGTGGTAAGAAGGAGGGTATAGACTTCAAGCACAACAGATGGGTGCTGTGCGTGGTGATGGGTGCTGTATTGGGGGCAGTTAGCGGACTGTTCGATAAGTATTTGATGGCTTCGCCTGAGAACGGTGGCGTTGGGTTGGACCGTATGGCTGTGCAAAGCTACTACAACTTCTATCAGTGCTTGATGATGTTTTGTATGTTGCTGATTATCTGGTACCCTATGCGTAAGAAGACAGAAGCCTTTCAGTGGCGATGGAGTATTGTACTGATCAGCCTGTTTCTCTCTGTTGCCGATTTTGCCTATTTCTATGGACTGAGTCTTGATGGAGCCATGGTCAGCGTGGTCAGTTTGGCTAGAAGAAGCAGTGTGATAGTGAGTTTCCTAGTGGGTGCTTTCCTGTTCAAGGAGAAGAACCTCAAGAGCAAAGCCCTTGACCTTTTGCTCGTGTTGCTGGGTATGATGTTCCTTTATTTTGGTACGAAATGAGAAAGATAATCCTGATAATCCTTGCTGTGTTCGGTGTTTATAATCCGTCCTTTGCCCAAAAGGTAAAAATGCGCGATGTATTTGCCAACATGCCTGATAGTATTTTCCCCTTGATAACAAAAAACAACCGCTTGGATTGTATAGATTTCATTGAGAATGACATGCCAGCGCAGGTCAAGAATCGTGTGGAAGAACCCATCGAGTTGAAAAGTCTGACGGAAAACTATCTGAAGTTGAAGATGTCGGAAGTGAGCCATGCCGAAATGAAACTGATCACTGTGAGTGACACTTCGCAGTTGATCTGCGTGGTCAAGACCTATGCAGGACCTGTGATGGATAGCAGCGTGCGCTTTTATACGCAGGATTGGGAAGTTGCTGATATCCCTATCGCTATGCCCGACGTGGAGGCGTTCATAAGCGGAGTACCAGAGGCAGAGCAGAACCACAGACGTGATGTCGTGGCTATGTTGCACGACATGCCTTTTGTGGCGATGTCGCTCAGTCCTGATAATGAGCTGCTGATTCTTTCCTTGCAGGCAGGCGAGTTGATAAAGAAGGAGCGCGAGTGGGTAATGCCCTATCTGAAAGAACTGAAAATCAGCTTAAGATAAACTGTGATCTAGAACAACATAGGAAATGCTAGGCTTACCTAGGACTTCCAAGGATTACCTAGGTTTTTTAGGATCTCCTAGGATCATTATCTATGGTTACCTGGGTTTGTCTAGGACTACCTAGGATTCTTTGGGATTATCTGTTATTTTCCATTCTCTCTTGCAATAGAGTCTGTGCGAGCAGTGTCACCAGACTTTATTGCATTTTCGAGATTCTGTTCAGCCTCGAATGTTTGACGTTGGCGATCACCCCATGTTACCTCGTAATAGCAACGATTGATTAGTCGCTTCTCGCTGTCGTAGATAAATGCGAAGATATAGAAGTGGCCAGTTTTTTCATTGCCATCAAACTCAGAATAACCATTAGTGGGGTAGAGAGCGGCGTAGGATGACTCACCTGACTTGGCTTTTTCGTTGATTGTCACAAAGTAGTATTCGTCATTTTGGTCGGCATAGGCATTGATGATGTTGACGGTGCTATCCTTTGCATTGACCGTGAAAGTCAGGTCTGCATTCTCCTTGCCGTACCAATTCTTGATGCTGTAGCTGCCATTGTCAAGCTTTGTCATCTTCACGGAGATACTCTCGTTGGTAGTGTCGTTCCAAGCCTGTGCATCAGCTGTCCACACGGGTTGTGGCGCCAGTAGTGAAGATACAAAGACGAAACCAGTAAACAACCAGTGTGACAATATACCTGCGCAAATTCCGCCAATGAATGTGCTCAGAAAGGCTTTTGGCACTAATGAACGATAACCCAGAGAGTCGAGGGTTGCTGCATCGGAAGAAAGGTAGCCTGACCAAGCCATTCCCATGGCTGTGAAGACAGCAATGGCATTTCCGTCTATGAGTCCCTTCTCTACGAAACCGTCAACCAATCCAAGGGCTGCACCTACTGATCCAAGGGCTGTGATGGGGAAGGCAACGAGTTCGGTATACTCGAAACCAAAGAGCCACTTGAAGACGAAGTCAATCTGTCCTGCCAACCAAGGTAGCAGACCTATGCCCTCATACGCTGCACCCGTAAAGTGCTCAACTGCCTTTCCGTCAGCCATTTCAACTGCAGGGCCGTTAGTAAGCATCATCACAAATGTAGAGATGATGAGTACGCCTGGGATAATAGCCAAACCAATATGCACACCATCCTTTCCTCCATCCAGGCAAGCATTGAGAACTCTGACGAAAAGAGAGTTCTTTTCATCTTCGCCTGATGTCACTTGCATTGTCTCCATGGCATTGCCACTTTGTACAGACTCAGGCACGACGGCATCCTCGTAACGGTATTCGGGATGTTGCTTGCAAACGAAATACTGCATCAGACGTGTTGAGATAACGCATCCACACATGGCACCAATAAATCCCAGCAAGGGTGCTGCCACATAACCATGACCCGCCATGAAGATCAGCACCAGAAGTCCCATACCAAAGGCTGTGCCAAAGTTCACGAGGGAGATATGCTGGTATTTTTTGAAATAGCGCGCAAAAGCTCTGTCCTGAGAGAGGGAGATAATAGCAGGATTGTCGCTCAGGAAGGTCATGACGGCGCCTAAGGATGCTACACCTGGCATGTTGTATACGGGTTTCATGACTGGGCGTAAGATTTTCTGTAGCAGATCTACAACGCCAAATTCAACGAAGATCTTGCTCAAGGCACCTGTCAGGACGCATACACCCATGAGGTAGAACACCACATCGAGCAACAGTCTGTGAGCCGTGTTCATCATGGTGTTGAGCATGTGGTCAAAGCCCATTGCTGCGCCAAGACTGCCAAACATTATTATAATAATAAGCAAACATGGAACTCCCGTAGGGACCCATCCGAACAATTTCTTCATTTTTATTTGTTTTTACTTAGCAAGTGATTACTTACATGTATTTTCATTCCAATCTCGAACTTTGTCTGTTTGTCGAGCATTGTTCCACTAGGGTTGGTGTTGTCTCCCCAGCTGTAGCTGCCAGTAGCAAACAGACGAACGACCTCGCGGTACTTCTTCAATGGGGTGTATTCTATACCGGCTGAAACCATGTTCAGACAAGTGCCATCCTGCACGAGCAGGTCACGCTGCGTGCCGCTCCTGTTCTCATCGTGGGTATATTTGCTAAAAACGCAAATCGCCTTGGAAGGCTGAACAGAGAGTTCTGTCATGACAGACCAGTCATCCAATAGGAAACGTTGGCCCTCAGCAGCACGATTCATCAGGTCTACATCCAAATGAAGATATTTTGCCAGATTAAAACGGTTGCCCAAAGCAATATAGTTTATCCAGTCGTTCTTGGTATATTGCAGCATGTTTACTGACCATGTGGTTTCCCAGAAGCCATGACTTCCATACCACATCAGGTTCAATCCGTAAGTGTTGTTACCAGCCCAGTGGCGGAAAGGCGAATTGCAGACCTGAAACAGTAACTGGTCTTTGGGACTTACGTCGTAAGCCGCAGAAACGCCTATCTGGTAGCAGGGGATGTTGTTCCAGAACTCTGAGCAATTATAGAGGTCGATGGGGGCACGGTCATACTCATAGCCACCTATTGCCACCACCTGTTTACCTGCACCCAGCGACAACTTGTCTGTTGCTTTCCAGTCAACATGTATCCAGTCAGTAGCATCAAAGAATGTGGCATCCGAATTCTTGTTCAGTCGCTGGCGATATGAGAATGTCAGTCCCTTTACGATCTGTCCGTCAATTCGGAAATTTAGGAAACGTCCCTTAAATCCTGTGGCATCATCGTTGATGCTTCCGTCATTCCATTCACTCTGGAATCCAAAGCGAGTCTCAACGAACAGCTGAGATATAGAGAATCCTTCGCCGTTGTCTTTCGCTTTCGTGCTAAAAGAAAAAGCAGTTAGGAAAAAACTGAGGAAAAGTATCTTTTTGTAGCCTCGCATTGTGGGTTAGTGATAGGTCTTTTGGATATTTGGCGTAATTTTATGCAAAGATAATCTATTTAAATGACACGGCAAAATAAAAGAAATTATATTTTTGGGAAGTGCCAATACAAGGAGAAGTGGACAAAAGAAAAGCGATACAAGTTGTCTGAATGACAACCCGTACCGCTTTCTTCGTTACGCGATGTGCAGAGCAGTATTACTTGCGGCTGCGAGCGTAGCGACTCATGAACTTGTCCACACGACCAGCGGTGTCCACCAACTTGCTCTTACCAGTGTAGAAGGGGTGAGAGGTGTTAGAGATTTCCAACTTGATCAAGGGGTAAGTCTCGCCCTCGAACTCAATGGTCTCGTTGGTCTTAGCGGTTGAACGGCTCAGGAACATATCGCCATTAGACATGTCCTTGAAGACAACGGGGCGATAATTCTCGGGATGAATACCTTTCTTCATTTTATTTCTTGTTTTATGCCCCCGAATTTCCTCATGAATGGGAATGGATAAGGGGCTGGTTAATGAATTTGCGGGTGCAAAGGTACGAAAAACAAATTGAAAATAGAGAATTGAGAGTTGAAAATTTTATCTATTTGGGTTAAAATAATGCTTTTTGTCTACTTTTTCCCTGTTTTTAGGCATACTTGTCTGTTTTCGATAGCAACTTTCAACTCTCAACTTTCAACTTTCAACTATTTCACGTACTTCTTGCCATTCTTGATGTACAAGCCCTTGACGGGAGCAGACATCAGTTTGCGGCCTGAGAGGTCGTAGAGGGCAGCACTGTTGTTTCTGGCTGTAATGGGAGCAATAGCTGTGGCAATGGCAGTCTCGATGTTGGTCATATCAATGCAGTAGTAGGTGTCAGCACCATCTGAGACACCGGCTGCAGTGTAGTACATGTCTATGATCAGTGAAGCTTCACCTGTAGTTTCATCCTTGGAGTAGCTGGTGTAATAATAACCAGGCACTAAGTTGTCAGCTGCATCATTGGCACTGTTGTAAGGGGTGTGGATGTAGTAATAGTACAGGCTGTTGACCACGGGACCCTCGATAGAGATATTGGTGACAGTCTGACCATCCTCGCTCAGTTCGAAGAGGAGGTCACCCGTGGCTGTACCCAGGAAGTCGGGAATACAATAGTAGATGCTGCCATCCTCGCGCTCGAGGGTGTAGATGACTACGCTGTCTAACTTGTTGATGTTGCAGCTGATAGTGTCCACGTAAACATAGTTCTCGTAGTCATAGGTGTACTCGTTGACGGCTACTGTATCGCAGTCATTCTCGTTGTAGCCCTTGATGCAGTAGTATGCCTTGGTACCCTTGTTGCTTCCTGTGGGATAGATGTACGAGCAACCAAAGGTGATGCTGGCACGTTCGGGAGCAATGTGGAACTCGTTGTAGGTCTCGCTGTCCTGGTAAACGCAAGCACGGTCATAGTCGGTACGACCTGTAGGAACACGCCAGTAGCGTGTACCCTTGCTGGTGACTACCTCCTCGGCATCTTCGTTGAGTACGGTAAGGCTGTCACTCTCGCCCACGAGCTGGAACTTAAGGTCGTAACCCTTGACACCCTCCCAGTTCTTGACGATGTATAGGCCACCGTCATATACCTTGAGAGTAGCCTCGAATGCCTCCTGCTGAAGCAGGTCGATCTGACTGTTCTGGCTCTGGAAGTTCTGGTTGTAGTTGTTACGTGAGGGGTTCATTGCAATGGTGTATTCGGGTCCCCATGTAATGTCATAATAGCCCGAGTAAACCAGTTTGTCGTTGTAGTCGTAGGCATAGCAATACACATAGATGTAACCACCTTCGGGATCAAGTGCGGTGACTGTGTTCTCCCATTCGGCATCATAGACTGCAGAGTACTTGCTTGCGGTGTAGAGCGCAGTGTAATAGACAGGGTCAGCTTCAGATCCACCAGCCGTGACATACGAGTAACCACCATTTGCGCTGTAGGCATTCAGGATCTCGAGTTCGCTGTTCTCGTTTACCTTGAACTTCAGGTCATAACCCTCTGTTCCCTGCCAAGCAGTTGTTACGTAAGAGCCATCACTATAGGCACTTACGGTCACTTTACCCAATGACTGACTATTGCTGTCCCATGCTTCGCCATTGCGTGTCCACAGTAGTTTGGCTTCGGTTGCTTCACCACCACCTTCATGTCCGCTGAGGGTGATCTGACCGTCTTTTGCGTACGATGTGCCGAAATAGTCAAACACGAAAGTACTGATGCTGATGGTACCGTCCTCGTTGATCTTTGCTGTCACGGGAGTAGTGCTGGAGATGGATGAACTCTCGCTGACTGCACCGGCAAAGGTGTAATAGTCGTAGACTGTTGCAGGAGCGATGCTGATGGTGTTGGTGGCATAGTCCACGGTACCGGTCATAGTCACGCCATCATCACCCAGGAGGTTGGTTAGGGTAACCGTTGCATCATCCACCTTGCTGATGGTGCAGGTACCGGAAATGGTAGTTGGAGAAGCAAATGTACCATCGAAGGCAGAGTCAAAAAGATAGCTGCCGCAGGTAGTCCAGGTACCGCAGATTTCCTCGACACCGAGGATGGCCTGTGCATTCATCATCGAGCACATAGCCACTAAAAGGAGTAGAATTTTCTTCATACTTTATTGTTTTATTGGTTCGTTGTCAGGTTTATAGCCCAAATATAGATAAATATATTGCCAACCAGAAGTACCATCAGTATAAACCACCCAGGCAGTGAGCATACAGTAATGGGCAGAGTAGTCACTCAGGAAGGTTAGACCATTGTATTTCAGTTCCTCGGCTGTGGTTTGACTGTAGTTGAGGTCAAGGAAACAGTACGTTTCGTAGTTGTAGAACATCACGTAGTCGATTTCCTTAGTTCCACCGACGGGTGTCCACGAATCGTAGTTTCCTCCGTTGGTGAAGTACCAGTAGTCGCCATCCTCGTAGACATTGGTAAGGGGAACTATCTGTCCCTTGCTCTGGTAGATGTTGTCCTTGTCATAGCCCGTCTTGAGGCTGAACTCAAGGGGTTGACCGCTGCCCAGGAAGTTGGTAAAACGGAAACGGTTACGTCCAGGCAGACGTTGCAAGTTACAGCCCTGGTCAGGGTACGCATTGTCAGCAGGACCAAAGATCAGCGTATCGCAGACATTCTCCCACTTCGCACGGAAGATGCTGCTCTGCATGCGTGTGCTTCCCTCCTTCTCGGCGTAAGGGTTGGCATATTCGTCGGGGATGCGCAGCTTGAAGGTGTGTTCCTCCCCTTCAAGCATATTGTCGTAGGTAAGCCACAGGATGGCAGCCGTATCTCCTTTCTCAAAATGCACTTTTTCAGCAAAATGCAATTTGTTGGTGGTCTCCTCGATGATGACGGGCACGTCCTGACTGGCGGTGCTGTCAGTTCGCATCACCCAGATGTCGACAGAGTCACTCTCGATGTCGACGATGTTCTGTGCATCATAACTGTAGAAGAAAACACCTGTGCCCTTCACGCTGGATTCTGGTCCAGGAGTGAATGTGACTTTGTCGTCGCACGATACCATCAGCATCAGGATGGCAACGGCAAGGAGTGAGTATATCTTTTTCATAATTCGATTATTCTGCGGTGTCAAAATAGCCTGATACATCAGGGTTTGCAATGCACTGAGCGTTGCGGTTTGTCTCATACTGCATGATGAAGAAATTCAACCAGGGGCAGCAATAGTTTCGCTTGCTCTTGATCATAAAGGCATCCTCGATGTTGCTGCTCAGGGTACGGTCAACCTGCAGGTTGAGTCGTTTGAGGTCAAAGAAACAGATACCCTCGCCCCAGAACTCGATGCGCTTCTGTATCATCATCTCCTCCAGGAAACTGTCCATGTCGGTAACCTCGGGTTTGTAGTTCGTCAGATTGGTGTAACGGTGTGAGACGAAAGTCTTCAGTTCGGTCAATCCGCTCTGATACCCCTCAGTTCTGGCCTTTGCTTCTGCCTTGATGAACTGCATCTCCTCCATACGCATGACGGGCAGATCGCTGATGAGCCATACGTTGTAGTCTTCGATGTTTCCATTGCCTGGACGGAACTTGAAGTTGGCATAGGCAGGCACCTTGGCCAGTGTGCTGTCTGGCAACAGCGACTGGTATTTGTTGACGACGAGGGGTGATTTCTTACCTGCGTCGGTTGGGGCAAGCCAACTGGTTTTTCGCCAGTCGTAATTGCTAATTTTGTCATACAGCTGACTGCTGATGCAACGGTATGCACCTCCGTAGCGTGCCAAACCCGAAGCAGGCTCTGTTGCCGTCTGGCCCAGGAATGAGCAGTAATAGGTAGGCAATTGCTCCTTGCCACCGATGCGCATACGCCATATCCAGCCTTGGTTGGCCGTATTGAAACCATCGGTCTTGCTCTGCCACTGTTCCTTTGTCACGTAGTCGTAGCCCTGCATGGCTTTCTCTGCGTACTGGACGGCCTGCTTGTAGCAGTCCTCTGCCGTGAGTTCGGTGATGGTGCCATAGCCATCCTGCTGCTGGTTGCTGGCCGCCATCTTGGTGGCGCAATCGGCCAACTGTGGCAAGGTCTCCTCGTAGCGGCTACCTATTTCCATGTAGGCACGTGCAAACAGACCATTAACGGCATGGATACCTGGCAGTGACTTGTCGCTGAACTCATATCCGCTGAGCAAAGCCTCTGCGTTGCGCAGGTCGTTCATGATGAAGCGGTACATGGTGCAGAAGTCTACGCGTGGATTCTGCAGCACATCCTGGTTGCTGGTCTTTTCGGTCACGATGGGTACGGTGAGTCCCCAGATGCCGTTCTGCTCAGCCTTGGCATCCAAGGCCTCATAACCTGTGGGCTTGAACTCAAACAGACGAGCCATGTCCAGGTAGGCCATGGCACGGAAAGCCAGTGCGCTGCCCAGGTAGTGACGCGAATCCGTATTGTTGGTCGAGGGGTCGATAGCGCCAATCAGATTGTTGGCATTCTTCACCAGTCGGTAGTAATAGTTCCAGGTGTAGTAGGGGTAACTGCTGGTGTATGAGCAGTTCTCGTAGTAGGTCCAGTAGTCGTAGGTAGACTTGGATACAGGGAAGTCTGCACCGCAGAGTTCGCGGAAATACATCTGGCAGGGGTAACCCCAGTCATTCAGGTAATCGCTGCTGTTCCATGAGTTGTAGGTCACCATATAGGCCGAGATGCCCCACAGCATACTCTCTTGTACGCTGGACATCTTCTGTACCTGTGTGCTGGATACCACCTCGGTGGGAGTCATCTCCTCAATGCAACTGGTGGTGCTCGCCAGTATTACAATAGATAATATATATAGTAGTTTCTTCATATCCGATAGGTGTTTTTAGAACTGTAAGGTTATACCACCACTGATGGTGCGTGAGGGTGAATAGGTGGCTGTGCTGGTGCTGCCGCTGAATGAGCCACGAGGATCGAAGCCCTTGCGTGCCGTCCAGTAGTAGAGATTGTCACAGGCAGCGTAGAGACGCAGCTTGGTGAAACCTATGCGTGAGATGAGTCGAGTGGGGAAGGTGTATCCCAGATTGATGTGTTGCAGTGTCAGACTGCTGGCATCTGTCAGGAAACGGTCACTTACGCCCGCGCTGTTCTGATCTTGGTATTGCCAGCGTGGTATTTTGCTACCAGTGTTGTCCTCGCTCCAGGCATTCAGTATATCCTTGTGGATGGCATAGCCCGTTGTACCCTGTACGGGACAGGTCATCAGGGAGGCGTAGCCATAGTCGTAGGCCTTTCCGCCTATGCTGTAGCTGAAACCTATGTTCAGGTCAAAGCCCTTGTAGTTCAGAGAGGTACCGAAACCACCATACACCGTGGGGTTAGGATCTCCGCAGAGGTAGTTATCAGCATCGCCGTAACTGGTTGTCGTGCCCAGTGTTCCATCGCTGTTATTTACGTACCACAGACTCTGTCCCTCATCGTTCACACCCGCATAGCGAGGCAGGTACCAGGTGTACATGGGCAGATCTTCACCGTAGTAGTACTCGCCATTGGTATAGCCCTCATGGCCCTCCATGGCCGTACCCTTCAGCTTGTCTGCAATCTTCGTGATGCGGTTCTTATAGATAGTGGCATTGGCGTTGAGGTCCCAGGTCAGTTGCTTGTTGCGTATTATGCCAAAGGTCATGTCCAGTTCCACGCCACGGTTCACCATGTCACCGATGTTCTGGTAGGTGCCGCTGTATCCGGCGCTGTTGGGTACTCGTACGAAGCAGAGCATATCCGTGGTCTTGCGGTAGAAATAGTCCACTGTACCTGTGATGCGGCTTTTCAGTAGTTCAAACTCTACTCCAAAGTTCCAACTGCTCACCGTCTCCCAGGTTATCTCGGGGTTACCGATGGTGCTCAGTTGCAGACCCACATGTCCGTCACTGTTCACCAGCTTGTAGGTGTCCATGTAGCGGAAATCACCTATCTTGTCGTTACCCACCTGACCAAATGATGCCTTCAACTTCAAGGTATTCAGCCATTTGATGTCGTTGAGCCATTGCTCTTTGGTCATGATCCATGCACCGCCAAACGAATAGAAGGCACCCCAGCGATGGTCGGGATGGAAACGACTGCTGGCATCAGCACGTACGCTGGCCGAGGCGAAGTATTTCTGGTCGTAGTCATATTCGCCGCGCCAGAACCATCCCTCGGTATTATAGTCCTCCTTGTAGCTGGAGTTGTCGTCCAGGGTGATGGCACCGCTCAGGGTCTGGTTGCCGAAATAGTCTACCATACCCGTACGACTGGCCCATAGGTTGTCGTAGTTCATCTTGTAGTATTCGTGTCCGCCCAGCAAGTTCATGTAATGCTTGCCGAAATAGCGTTGGTAGGTGGCCAGTTGCTGGAAGTTCACAGATACCGTACGGTCGCTGCCTCGGCTGACATAAGCTGAGGGGTAGGTTGTGGCGCTCCATCCGTAGAAGGGGTTCACCGTCGTGGTGTAACGTCGATCCTCGCCTGTCACGCTGCCGTTTACGGTCAGTTTCAGCCCTTCCAGAGGGGTGACATCGGCAAATCCGTTCAGTGTGAACATGTTCTCGTTGTTGTCGTAGGTGTTCAGCTTCACGTCCTGCAAGGGGTTGTACTGTGTCTGGTAGGGACGGTTCAGTCCGTTATGCTGAGCATCACCGTAGTCGTACATCTTGCCGTTCTCGTCAGTCATGATATTGCCCTCTCCGTCACGCAGATACACTGGGTAGATGGGGGCAATGGAGTTGCAGACGTAGAAGATATTGTTGCCCGACGTACTGGTATAATTGCTCTTTGAGTTCACGAAATTGGCATTTCCGCCAAAGCGCAACCATTTGGTAGCCTGGTAGTTAGCCTTCAGTCGGGCATTGATACGCGTAAAATCGCTGTTGTAGGAGATACCCTCAGTGTTGAGATATCCCAGGGAGGCATAGAACTGTGCCTTGTCGTTACCGCCGTTTGCCGTTACATTATATTCTTGGCGCGTGCCTGTGCGCGAGGCCTCCTTCATCCAGTTGTCGGGCTGGATGGTGTAGAGTTTTCCGTCAGCACCGGTGATGACATTGCCCAGACGGGCGTTGGGGTTCAGACGGCCATTGTCACCGATGAGCATCTCGCCCTCGGGTACGCTCATGCTCATGTAGCCCAGTCCACCCTGGCTTGAGTCCTCGCCTAGGACGCTGTTGGCCTGTGCATGTGCTCCGTAGTCACTCATGCCCTTGCTTCTGTAGTAATAGTTGTAGAGTGCCTTGTAGTAGGTCTCGTAGAACTGTCCGGCATCGTTGATGGTCTCGTAGTCACGCTTGATTCGTGAGGTGGCTCCCCACTTGGCATCTGCGGTGATTACGGCCTTGCCCATCTCGGCACGCTTGGTGGTGATCATGATGATGCCGTTGGCTCCACGTGCACCATAGAGGGCTGCAGAGGCAGCATCCTTGAGCACTGTGATCGAGGCCACATCGGCAGGGTTCAGGTTGTTCCAGCCACCATCGTAAGGCGAACCGTCCACGATGATCAGAGGGTCGTTGCCCGCATTGATACTGCTGAAACCTCGTATGCGCATCTCGGGTGTGGATGTGGGGTCACCACTGTTGTTGATCATCTGCACACCGGCAGCCTCACCCTCCAGAGCACTGATGACGTTCGTCACCTGTTTCTGCTCTATCTTCTTAGAGTCAACAACGGCAGCCGAACCTGTGAATGCCGAGCGTTTCTGCTCACCGAAGGCTGTTACCACCACTTCGTCCATGGCCGTAGTCTTGTCCTCCAGGACTATCTTCATGCTTGACTTGGCCGTCACCGTCTGTCCAGCCATACCGATGAAGGAGATGCTGAGCTTTGTGCCACTCTTTACCTCTGACAGGGTAAACTGTCCGTTGGCATCTGTTGCGGTGACAAGGTTTGTGCCAGCCACGCGTACCTGAGCACCGGGAAGTGGGTCGCCATCAGTAGTAACCACCGTGCCTTGTACTTTGATAACGCTTTGTGCCACCATCTCGCTCGTGGCCAGAAGGGCTATGACCAGGCAGCAAATCGTTTGCTTGAGTAATCGCATATACGTTTTACCTTAAAATTGTTTTGGATTGTAATTTCTGCAAAATTAAAAATTTTCACCGACAATAACAAACAATCTGTTATTTATTTGCCCACTTATGTGTCAAATAGCAATTATTATTCATGTTATTCGCTATTTATTCATCAAAATGTCAGAAAAACCATAATTGCCTCTATGCAAAAAACGAAGCAGACCTCCGGAAAGAGACGTGCTTCGCTTTGTATGATGAATGGTGTGTTGGGGTCTTACTTCATTCCCCATGCAGCAAGGGCTATGTTGCCCTCTACCTGTTCCTCAATATCATCGGGCAGGTTGCAGAAGAAGTCAATGCCAGTCTTCTCTTCCAGTTCGTTAATGCTGATAGCATATTTGGCAAAGTCGGCATCATTGTTGCCCTTGTGCTCCATCCAGAAGGCAATGGCCTTGTAGCCACCCTGACTAGTGCTGCTGTTCTTGCAGAGCAGGGCCATGAAGAAGTACTTGGGTACAATCAGTCTGCGGCCTGAGAATCCCTTCGCCGGTGCCAGCACCTGTCCGTCAGCAATGGTGCCCCCCTTCACCACATACAGGGTGTCGCGGAAAGAGGTGGTGTCATACTGCTTGCGCAGTCTCTCCTCCAGATTGTACCAGATGCCACCCTGGTTGAATGCAGCGAACTGAGGGTGCATGTTCGAGAGGTAGAAGGTCTGTCCGTTAGCCTCCTTCGAGTTCAGGCGGTCAGCCGAACCCAGCATGTGTCCTCGGTCACATCCGTTCGACTGGTGATCCTCCAGCGTCGTCTGATAGTCGCGAGGAATGAGTGGATCAGGCTGGAAAGGGTCTCCTTCCCCACCGTATCCGTTGTAGGTCTGTCCGTTTTTCCATGCGTTTCTGTTCCAGTTGCTCTCCTTGCTGCTGAAACCCGTATACCACTGGTAGGCAGTCCATCGTGCAGCCAGTCGTGAACAGTCATACTCCAGGCAGTAGTTCACCCCATAGGTGGGGATGGTGTGCACGACGAATAGGTTATCTGTTCCACCTTTCAGACGTGGCATCTCCAGTCGTTTGGCTGCATCCTGAACGTTTGTGCTGCTATATTCCGTGGCATAATTCGCCACATATCCGTTGGCGTTCTCGTTCTTTGCGGTTCCGGACTTCAGATCGTTATTCTCCTCGTCACCGCATGCACAGCAGAGGCAGGTTGCAAGGGCAAGGAATAATAGGTGTTTTTTCTTTGTCATAAACTTATGGTGGGTTCTATAAATTCCCACCGATAGAATGTTAATAATTATGGGCTATCGTTTTGTCATCTTTTGGTTTCTTCTCGGCTCAAACTGTCAGCGCTCTCAGTCGTTATGCCCGCATAACTTCTTCGTTTGCTAACACTTTGAACTCGATAATAATCCCAAAATCTGACTAAGCGAATTTATAGAACCCACCTTATAAGTTTGTCGCAAAGGTAAGAATAATATGGCAGATGGGCAAAAATATCCGAACTTTTAATTTTCAATTCATGAAAAGTGGACTGTAACCATAGACAACCTCTTCACATACTATTCTTAGAACAAAGCAAACAGGTAGTGCCCAACTCCTTGATGTGATGGAGAAGGGCACTGGGGGAGGGTGGTGCATAATGCCTTGTTGAGTGGTACGAGGAGTAGCCTCAACCTTCGTTATTTTACCGTTATTTCTCCGAACTAAATAGGTGTTAATTCCAATACACCTCCAATACACCTCCAATTAAAGTCCAATTAAAGTCCAATTCATATTGGTCTTTAATTGTTGGTTTATGAGGAGTGTATTTACTTTGTATTGGCAACAAATTGAGCATCAGACGTTCATACTTCGGACACAAACCGGATATGCGGCAAGGCTGTTATGGCGATGCTTCCAGCTTGTCCGAGAACTCGTATAAACACGTGTTTCGAGGAATGATAAAACAGCGAGGGGGATGCACATGTGATGTACATCCCCCTCGCAGGATATATTGGTAAAGTGTGAATTATTTCTTTGTCAGGGTGGCATCATCGATAAGGGCATCCTCGCCAGAAGAGTAGCTAGAAGCCTTGGGGTTCATGACAACCAGGCAAACGGTGGTCTGAGCGGTGAGGGTGAATTCGTACTCTACGAGAGTCCAGTTGGTGCTGATCGTTGTGTAGTCGCCGTATGTATAGTTACCTACCTTGCCATCTGTTATAGGAACGTATCCGGGACGAACCTGGGCTGCATTGGCAGAGGTTGCCTTGGCGTAGAATGCGAACTTGTAGGTGCCAGCCTCAAGGGTGATTTCCTTGCTTGCCAGACGTTTGTTTTGACTAGCGTTACCTGCCACGCATACTGCGTACTGACCACCATGAGCATCTGTTGACTTGCTGAGGGTAGCGCTGCTGGCTGTTGAAGCGCTCTTCCAGCCTGTTGGCTCTGAATCGCTTACCCATGACTCGAAGTCGCCATTGGAAAGGCTGCTGGTGCTCTCGCCTCCAGTATTCTCGTTGCCGCCTGTATTACCACCATTGTCTCCCTTCTTCACGCTAATGAACTGTGCGTTCTTAATCTCAGCCTTGCCGTTGTATTCAACATATACACCGGTCAGCGTGAGCTCATCGCCCTCGCTGATGCCCAGGCTGGCAAAGTTCTTGGCATTGCCATCCTTGTCCAGCAGACCATAGATGTAGATAGAGGCTTCACCCTCTACGAGGTCGAAGTTGCCGTAGGTGGTGTTAACAATGTTCTTTACGATACCTGTCAGTTCGTAGGTGGTCTCGGTATCAGCCTTACTCAGGAATTCGGCAATGGTGATGTGCTTGGCGTCACCAGCATTGGGCTGGTCGGTATTGCCACCAGTGTTGCCACCATCACCTGCCTCAAGAATCTCTACGTCGGCATTCTTGACCTCGGGGGTAACGGTGCCATCTGCAGCCTTGACGTACTTGATGATCTGACCGGTGATCTTCACCTTCGACCCCTTGGTGAATGCCTCTACGCCTTCGGGCAGGTTAGCCCAATATGCCTGGATGACCTTACCACCATCCTGAGTGTCAGCCATCCAGAATGACTGCTGACCCTTGCTTACGGTAGCATAGACATCGGTGATGTAGCCGGTGATGGCGTAGGTTTCCTCGGAGGTGGCATTGTCTGCCATTGCGTTGGCAATCTCGGCTGCCTTGGCACAGGTTACCTCAATGCCTTCAACGGGAGTGACTGGGTCGGTGCCAGGTTCGCTGCTGCTGTTGATGGAATAAACGTATGCAGCGCCCTTGCCTACGGTCTCGGGGGTGTTGCCCTGATAGTTGACTACCTTGCCGTAAACTACGACCTCGTCGCCCTCCTTGATCTGGTCTACAGAGGTGAATTTCTTGTTGCCGGGACCATAGACCTGGAATGCCTTGAAGACGGTAGAGGTGTTGCCCTCGTCGATCATGTCAAAGCTCATGTTGCCGTATTGTGAGATGGTAGACTCGGTGGTGCTATTGCTCTTCACCTTACCCTTGATATAGTATGCCTGGGTGGACTCTGCGCCGCTCTCCATTTCATTGATGAGGGCAACGATAGCTGCTACGTTGTAGGGGTCAGCCAGGGTACCGGTACCAGCGGGTTCTACTACCACATCTTCTCCGGGAGTCTCTGTACCACCGGAACCATTGGGCTTCTCATATGGCATGGGAACGTCCTCACAGCTTGCCAGAGCAAATGAACTGACCAGGGCAAGCATCAATAGTTTGAATACTTTTTTCATGATTGTTATTTTTTCCTTATTATTTTTCTTTTAAATCGCTTTCTGTACGCATTAAAATTTGCCAGGTGTTGTTATAGCGTGTGCAAACACCGTAGATATCAACCGTGCCCTGAGGAATAGCACGATTAGCGAATTTGCTATAGCTGCTAGTACGAAGTACAAGGTTACTTTTTCCGTTAATCTTACGATTCGCACAGTTGCTAGTTAGTGTTACAGAACCATCTTCTGGTGCTAGAACTTGTGTGCCCTCACCAGAAACCGTGACCCCTGAAAGCTTGACAATACGGCCAGAGAGTTCACCCATATCTGCTTTTTCGTCAAATGCGATGGTATCAACTTTGACCTCTAATTTGTCGTTTTTGAGGAGGCGTACATGTTTTTCCCATATATCTGTGTCAAGACGTCCGATAGCACCATTGTATAATGCACCTAATTGCGCTTGTTTTCTGTAGCCACCAATGTATAGTCCTTTCAAGTTGATAATAATCTTCTGGCCAACAGGTAGATAAGGAAAGAGGTTGGATCCGTTGATGCCAACTATAAGGCCTCCAGTATTGTCCTCTATGCTGATCTGTTTGTAGAGGTTCCCTCCCTCGTCGTTTCCATTGACAATGGCTTGAAGCTGAAGGTCTTCTGTTATTTCGGAAAGACCATCACTACTTCCGTTGATTACGTTGGAATACTTTGTTTTTAGTTCTTTGATTGTTATGACGTTGTCTGCATCATATTGAATAATGTCGTTGTTGCCGTAAGGTGGATTCTCAGTAAAATCGGGGGTTTCCCAATCCTTGTCCATACACGAGGTGGCAAACATGGCTGTTGCTACCAGGGGCAGAACCTTATATATATTCTTGATTTTCATTGTCGTTTTTAATTTTGAATTAGAAGCGGTAGTTGAGGTTTAACATACCATTGATACCCTGAGCGTAGAATTTTTTGGGGTTGTTGGAGAACTTGTAGGTTCTTTCGGATGTGCTTCCGTCTGTACTTGTACTGTAGTCGCTACGGCTCTGCTCATAACCACCAGTACAAATGCCGGTGTTGTTGAGGATGTTGGTGAGCATCAGGTTGACACTGAGGGGACGGTGTGCAATTTTGAACTGATGACCGATGCTGAAATCAAGCATGAACCCACCCTTTCCTTTAGCCTGCTTTGTGGCAGCTTTTTTGAGAATGAGTTCTCCTGTTTCATTGTCAATATCACCCAAAGGTCTCATATGAGTTATTGGGTCAGGGGTATTTTCGTCACCGTTTAGTCTAGAACGAAGCGCCGAATCATAACGTGTGCATGGACTGTAGGAGAGGTAGATGCGGTCGTAGTAGTTGCCTGTGAGATCAAGATACCAGCCGTGAATGCGGTAACTCAAGCCAATAGAGGCTGCGGATAAAGGTGTACTGCTCTCGCGCATGCCTTTATTGTAGCATAGTTCTGTATTTACGGTACCCTTGGTAGAGAGCATGTAGTTGACATTGGTGTTGCTGACATACTTGGCATCTGCCATGGTACCGGTGAGGTTGATGTCGAAACTGCTGGACACCTTGAACTTCACACCCAACTCAGCTCCATAGTAGTTCTTCTCCACACCAGTCATGCTGACATAGGTGAAACTGTTGACATCGTCGAAGTAGAAGTTCTGCCATTCTGTGCCATCGTAGCTGTGGGTGAAATAACCTGTCAGGTTCACACGCAACCAACTGCTGTTCAGGGCGTAACCCAGTTCGGCGCTGGCAATCTTCTCGTTCCTGAGGCTTGAGACGAAGTTGTTGTTCATCTCGGGGCTCTCGAAAGCGGTGCTGGCTTTGGGTGCGCGGGCCTCATAGCCTACACCCATGGTGATGGCGTTACCCTTGCCCAGGTTCAGGGTGCTACCTGCCTTGAAACCACCATCCAGGAAGCGTGCAGTGCCGCTCTTGCCGTATGAAGCGTTGGCAGCCCAACCCTTGGCAGGATCGTAGAAACCATTGAGCATGTGACCGTTACGCCACATCTGACTGCCACCAATCTTTGCGGTGATATAGTTGTGACTGTTGCCCTTATCTTTTACCCATGCACCCCACAGTTTAGCATTCTGGCTTACGAGGTCGTAGTCGTAGCGCATTTTGTCACCCACCTTTACCTCAGCGTTGGGGTTGTTCAGGTCATACTGAATCTCGCTGGCTGTGCTGGCATAGTCGCTTTGGGCGTAAGTGTTGACGTTGTGGAAGATGTTGCCACCTAGCAAGTCCTCCATGGTAGAGTAGTGCATACCCTTGTTGCTGGCCAACTGAAGTCCTAACTGCAACTTGCCTGCCTTGTTGATGTTCCAGTCAAAAGTAGACCCCAGGTTGGTAGCCAAATGGTCGTTGTGCTTGGCCTCAATCCAGTATACGGCATCGTGACCTGTAGTGTTGAGTTGCTGGTTTGAAAAATAGAGTTTATCAAAATTGATCTGACGATTGCGGTCAGAGGCCATCCAGTAGTCACGGCTCTTAGTCCATGCTTCAATCTCGTCATCTGTACCACTATTTTTCCATACATCATAATTATAGGAGGGGAAGTTCTTCCAATAGTCGGGAGCAGGGTTCTGACCGTTGTAGTTCAGGCGCGTTGCGCTGTACATGGCATACTTGGCAAAGGCACTGGTGGTCAGTTTCATGTCGTCGTTGATCTTGAAATCCCAGGTCAGCAAGGCACTTGGCTCGTAGTTGTTCACTACGCGACTCGCACGCTTCTGTCCATTCTGGTAGCCCCAGTAGGGATTGTACTGACGATTGTTGGCCAACCAGTAAGCCTCGTCGGTAGAGGCACCCTGCTGAGCACGCTCGGTGGGATTGCCCCAAGTGGCGAGGTTCAGGGAGTGACGCTCGTTGATGACCTTCTGTACGGCCATGAAGTAAGAAAGGCTGTTGTAGAAGGTACCTTGTGAGGCTGCTGTAGCCATATTGGCCCAGCGATAACCTACAGTACCGAAGAATGCCCATCCATTTGATTTCAATCCGGTACCAAAGGTGTACATGGCACGGGCGGAATAGTTACGGTTTACAGCAGAAAGGGTGACCTTGTTTCCTGTAGCAAACTTGCTAGCACGGAACTCATAGTTGCTGCTACCTCCCAGACTACTCATGCCAAAGGAGTTGGACTCGAAAGGAAGAGCAGCATCCTGGTTGCGGGTAGCGTCGTTCATACCACCCACGGTGGAGTAGTTGAACTGTCCATTCTCCAGGTTGTTCACCTGCACACCATTCATGTAGATGTCATTGTAGTGGGAGGCGTAGGCGCGGAATTTGAAGCGAACGGGACTCCAGAGGTAACCCACGTTGCTGGCATAAAGATTGGTGTTTGAATTGACCATGATGACATTCTGTGTCATGTCATCATCCTCGCCCAACTGGGATTCTGTGAAGGTGAAGGCTGCATTGTCCTGCTTCATGTCCTTCTCTGTCTCCGTCTGAACAGTGTTCTGGGCATAGCTAAGCGTCGTCGTTAGAGAAAGCAACGCTGCAAGCTTGAGTTTATTCATACGTTATTTAGGTTATTATTTGTTACTATTGATGCAAAGTAATAAAAAAAATAGCGAATATGCACACGAAGATGTAAAAAAAGAGCAAAAAAAGTTCCGAATGTCACGGAAAGGCCTTATCTTTGTCGTTGAAATAATAAAAAACGTGCTGAAGATAATGAAAAAACTTTGTTTTTCGCTTCTCATGCTGTTCGTTCTTGCTGCTACTTCAAAGGCTCAGGAACGTCAATTGGTATGTCATGCCATTGCTTTCTATAATCTGGAAAACCTCTTTGATACGGTACATGACGAGGGCAAGAACGACTATGACTTCCTGGCCGACGGTTCGTACAAATGGGACAAGCAGAAGTATGAGCACAAACTGGCCAACATGTCAAAGGTGCTTTGTGACCTGGGTACCGACAAACTGCCATACGGTGCCAGCATCATCGGAGTCTCTGAGGTAGAAAATGCACATGCCATGACCGACCTCTGCAACCAACCCTGTATGAAGGAACGTGGCTATGAGTTCGTGCACATCGAGGGTCCTGATAAGCGCGGTGTGGACTGTGCTTTGATCTACAATCCCAAGGCTTTCAAGGTGGAAAAGGCTTTCCTGCCCCTGTACGTATATGAAAACGGTGATACGACACATGCCACACGTGGTTTCCTGACCGTGCAGGGTAAGTTGGCTGGTGATGACCTGACCGTCATCGTGTGTCACTGGCCCAGCCGTGGTGCAGAGGGTATCTTCCGTGACTGGGGTGGCAAGCAAGTGCGTCAACTCACTGACAGCATCATGGCCTCTAACCCTAACATGCACATCGTGGTGATGGGTGACATGAACGATGACCCTGACAATACCTCAATGGCTAAGTATCTGGGTGCCAAGCGCTATGAGAAGGAGGTAAAGCAAGGTGACTTCTACAACCCTTGGTGGGAGATCCTACGCGGAAAGGGACAGGGGACACTGTCTTACCAGGGTGCATGGAACCTCTTCGACCAGATTGTCTTCAGCAAGAATATGATTGATGGCCGTCCAAAGAAGGACTACAAGCAGTTGACCCTGCACAGCTATCATATCTTCCAGCGTGATTACCTGATGCAGGAAAGCGGTAAGTACAAGGGTACACCCAAGCGCACCTCATCTGGTGGTGTGTGGCTGGATGGCTATAGCGACCACCTCCCCACCTGTACCTACGTGGTGAAGGAGCAGTAAGCCGGGAGAAGGACAAATGACAATTGACAAAAGAAAAAATACTAATTTTTAATTATTAACTATTAATTTAATTATGGTAAGTTACAAAGAATTAGGTCTGGTAAACACCAAGGAAATGTTTGCTAAGGCTGTTGCTGGCGGCTATGCTATTCCCGCTTTCAACTTCAACACTATGGAGCAGATGCAGGCTATCGTTATGGCTGCAGTTGAGACTAAGTCTCCCGTTATCATGCAGGTATCTAAGGGTGCTCGTGCATACGCTAATGGTACCATCCTCCGTAACCTCGCTAAGGGTGCTGTAGAGTACGCTAAGGAGCTCGGTTGCGAGAATCCTCAGATCGTTCTTCACCTCGATCACGGTGATAGCTTCGAGATCTGTAAGGAGTGCATCGACAATGGTTTCTCTTCAGTAATGATCGACGGTTCTCACCTCCCCTTCGAGGAGAACATCGCTCTCGCAAAGAAGGTTGTAGACTATGCTCACCAGTATGACGTAACCGTTGAGGCTGAGCTCGGTGTATTGGCAGGTGTTGAGGATGAGGTTAGCGCTGCTGAGTCTCACTACACACAGCCCGAGGAGGTTATCGAGTTCTCACAGCGTACTGGCTGCGACAGCTTGGCTATCTCTATCGGTACCAGCCACGGTGCTTACAAGTTCACTCCCGCTCAGTGCACACGCAACGCTGAGGGTATCCTCGTTCCTCCCCCATTGGCATTCGACATCCTGCATGCTATCGAGGAGAAGCTCCCCGGATTCCCCATCGTACTCCACGGTTCATCATCAGTTCCTCAGGACGAGGTTGCTACCATCAACAAGTTCGGTGGTAACTTGCCCGACGCTATCGGTATCCCCGAGGAGCAGCTGCGTGAGGCTTCAAAGAGCGCTGTTTGCAAGATCAACATCGACTCAGACTCTCGTCTGGCTATGACTGCTGCTATCCGTCAGCACCTGGCTGAGCACCCCGATCACTTCGATCCTCGTCAGTATCTGAAGCCCGCTCGCGAGAATATGAAGAAGATGTACATCCACAAGATCGTCAACGTATTGGGTAGCGACAACAAGCTTTAATCAATTGTAAGCATCTAAAATATAAGATATTACAACTGTGGCACGCTCCCTGGAAGTAGGGGGCGTGCCCTTTTTTTTATAAGTACAGCCCACCTTAGATAATTACCACCTTATAACCTTTAATAAATATTAGATGAAGAACACTACACATGCAAGCGGTCTGCTGACCAAAATGCTTTCATTGACGCTGTATCTGGCCATGGCCTTATGGACAGGCATGGCTTTGGCACAAAACGAAGGAGAGGGAAAGAAATATATCCGTATAGCCTACTCGAGCAATGAGAATCAGGTGGCTGACGTGGTGGCTGACAACAAACTGGAACTCGTGGCCATGGATAAAACCTCACTCACCCAGCAATGGGAGATGGTGCAGGTGGGTGACTACTATAAGTTCCTGAATCGTAGCAATGGTTTTGCGCTGAACGATCCTTCGCCCAGTGCCAGTGTTTATGAGACGCAGCTCAACATCGTTGCTCCTGATGAAGGTGCTGACAGTCAGCTATGGAGTCTGGTGTATCAAGCAGACAAACAGTCCTATAATCTGATCAGCAAGTCCGTAGAGCACACGTTCAATCTGAAGGGTAACAGCACCTTGCTCATCAGTTGGCAGAGTAATCCTGATGGTAAGAACAAGACCAGCGCAGGTCGACTCTGGAAGATCAATGACGTGGAGGATATGGGTGAGGTGGATCCCGGTGAGAATCCTGAAGAGCCTGCCAAGGAGGCACTGTATTATCGCATTGTGAATGCCAATGCTGGTGCGCGTGTGGTAGACGTGGAGACGCAGAACCCAAGCGAAGGTCGTGCCCTTGTTCTGATGACCAAGCAACCCAGCAATATCTCACAGCACTGGATGATCAAGCGTGTGGGAGACTACTACATGTTCCTGTCACGTCTGGGAGGATGGGCTATCAATGACCCCACAACGGGTACTACCACACCTACCACCAATACTGGTACGGAGATGAATATTGTCGTGGCTGACACCACTCAGCAGAGTCAGCTCTGGCAGTTTGTGGCACAGTCAAACGGCTATGGCAACCTGATCAACGTGGCTACTCAGCACACCCTGAATGTCAACGGAGGTACGGATGCTGATGGTACGAAACTGATCAGTTGGAAATCAGAACCTGATGGCAGCAACAAGACGAGCAAGAACCGTCAATGGATGATTGAGGCTATCGAGGATACAACCGTGGTGGTGGAACCATCCCAACCTACAGACAGCGTAAAGGCCCGGGTAAGTAATCGTCCACATATTTATATATACACGCGTAATGGGGTTGCTATTACCAGCAAGAAGACTTGGACGGCAGCCGAACTATACTACATCGACGAACAGGATAGCATAACCTACTATGATAACCTGGATATCCGTGCCCGTGGTAACTCTACCTATAGTAGTGGATCGGCTTACAAGATGCCCTATAGAATCCGCTTTGGTGAGGCTGTACAGTTCTTAGGCCCTGACAGAGCCAATGCCCGCAACTGGACCCTTATGGCCAATGCCTATGACAAGACGATGATGCGCAATGCCCTGACAGCAGAACTCAGTAATATCGTGGGCTTGCCTTGGGCTCCTGGAGCTAATTTCGTGGATGTCAGCATGAATGGGGTGTATATCGGAACCTATCAGGTCAGTGATCATCCAGAGGCCGCTCCTGGTCGTGTGGAACTGCCTGAGGGAGAGGGCAACGATGTAAGTTACTTCCTCGAGTGTGACGGTTATGCTGAGCATACCGTAATACGTACGGCCGTGAAGAATGTACCTGTACGTATCCATTCGCCTAAGGATAATCTGAAAGACAGCCAGAAGACCTTTGTCAAGTCTTTCATGGATGATTTCGAGAATCGCCTCTTTGGTACACAGTTCAAGGATCCAAAGCGTGGCTATCGTGCTGTGGTAGACAGTGTTACCTTGGCTGATTGGTATATCCTGGACGAGGTGTCTGCTAATGTGGACGGTTTCTGGAGCCAGTATTTCTATAAGAAAGCTGGTGATGAGCGTCTGTATTTCGGTCCGGTGTGGGATTACGATATCGCATACGCCAACGATAACCGCAAGGGTGATACCAGTAAGCAAATGATGAAGGATATTGCGTATGAGTTGGATCACAATGGCTCTTGGGTAGTGCGCATGTGGGAGGACCCCTGGTTCCAACGTCTCATTACGCGTCGCTATGCCGAGTTGGTGGAGCAAGGTCTGCAACAGAAGTTAATAGATAAGGTGGACAGTCTGGCCCTTGTACTGGATGAGACACAGAAAGTGAACTATGCCAAGTATGGCTATAAGAACGAAGTGCTACGCCAACGCCTTTTCCATGACAACTATGCCGATTATGTCAGTGACCTGAAGTCTTTCATCAACACTCGTATCCCCTTCCTTACTGATGCCTTTGCCAAACTGGTAACGGGTGAGGCACCTATGGAGGATGAACCCGAAACCTCAGCCTTCGAAGCTGACGAGACGTGCTACTATCAATTCCGAACCGAGGCTGTAACGGACAAGGAAATGATGCTGCAAGCCAATGGTGAGCGCAATGTGCGCAGTGTGCCTCTGAGCCAGAATGTGAAGCAGTTGTGGGCTGTTCGTAAGGTGGGTGATGCCTGGCAACTGTTGTCCAATACGCTTTCCACGGCAATGACAGATCCTGAATTCAGTGGTGAACAACTTCTTTTGACTACTCCTGACAGCACGAACCTTGCCCAATTGTGGTATTTTGTTCCTCAGAGCACAGGACACCGTTACAATCTGGTGAATGTGCAGTCTGGTCGTATGGTCTATCTGCGTGGAGGAGCTACCCTGGCAAATAGTGGCAACTACATTCTCAGTTCGGATGTTGAGGATGGCAGTGCGGACAACCAAGCTATCTGGAATGTTGCCAAGGCAAGTGAAATCCCCGTTGGTATACAGGTAGTTGAGGCAGAAGATGCATCTGACGTAATTGTTTATGATCTGTCAGGACGACGTGTCAATGCTCCCACTTCGGGCCTCTATATCCAAAACGGCAAGAAGGTGTTGGTGAGGTAGGTCCCCAATAGTACATCTACAGGCCTTCTTTTGTTCGGGGGGGCTATAAACAACAATGCCACAGATGATCGCTTGACCGCCTGTGGCATTGCTTGGTATTGTTGTCTTAGAATTTCGTGTGAGAAACTTAGTATGAGTAGGTCTCACCTTCTGTCCATTCTGTCATGATATGGCCATGTGCATCAACGCAGTGGTCGTGTATGGCCTGCTTGTGGGCATTGTCCAAGGCAATCCATACGGCTGTGCATTCGGGATAATGAACTTCGCGCTTTGCGATCTTTGATCCGATACGTTCCTTCTGTGGTACAGTGAGACTTGCCCACCAATTGTCTAATGTGTAATCCATTGCTGTTAGTATTTAGTTTATTTGGTTTTGTTTGCGTAGTAAGTTACTGCTCAATCTTCTGAATACCACCCGTTTGGGGAAAGAAGGTCACCTTGGTGTTAACACCCTTGTTGAAGAGTACTTCGCTAAGTATCTCAACCGTGCCAAACTGTCCCATAGGGTATTCGCCTTCACAGAAGGTGTCATTGTCGTCATAGATGCTGACTGCCATTCTCGCAGGAACATTATAATAAATGCCCTTCTCCATCTTCGCCTTCTTCTTGGCTACATTGGGATCTTCAACGGTTTGTGGCAGTGAATCCATGCTCTTTACGTTGAGATAAACAGGGCGACCTGAAAGATCATCACTGTCTACCAATCCGGTATGCTTGGAGAAGCGGAAGAGCACCTCCTCGCCCTCTGTCTGAGGATCGATATCCAGGGTATATACGTAGGTGGATGTCTGGACGGTTCCCTTGAAAAGTTGCTCTAAAGCTTCGGTTTGTGTTGTCAGTTCGTCGAGCATCAGTTTTAGTTGCTCACCATCTTTTGGGGTATTGTCAGCCTCGCCTCTCACCAGGGCATTTCTACTTTCACGGATATCATATATTTCCTGAGAACAAAGTTCTGCAAGTTTGGCAATGCTGCTGGCTGTCAGCATCTCCTGGCTCATATACTTTTTGGGGTCGGGCAGTGGTGCTGCAGGTTGGTTGGCAGGGACTTCCGAAAGCGCAACTTCCTCAACCTCAGTATGAATACCAAGCAGGATGCCGTCACGCGTCAAGGATACTTGTGGCGGGATGGCTGTCCCTTTCTGTCCCAAGATGGAAAGAGGGGAACCTTTACCGGAAAGATTAATGTTGTATGCCTTGTTCTTGTCGGGCACACCATAAGGTTCAATGGTGACCTTTCGTAGTGTCCATACGGTACTTTCCTTTTCGGGAACATCGGACATTCGTAGATAACGGAATGCGTATTTATTCAGTTCTCCAGGTTTTGTGACAGTCTTGTCTGCCTCAATCACTACTCGGAAAGCCGTGCGGGGCATATAGTAGTTTACGCCTTCAAGCGTGCTTCCAGGAACGAAGTTTGGGGTCTGAGCAAAACCCGCAAGGGAAGTCAATGCCAGTATGCAAAGAGTCAGTAACTTTCTCATATTTGTTTTTGTTTTTTCAATTCTTTGTTTTTAATGCCTTGAATGCCTGAGGCAAGTGCGAGATGATATCACTGGCCAACATGCATTCCTCGCCCAACTCCTCTGCTGCATAATCACCTGCAAGGGCATGGAGCCAAACGCCCAGGAGAGTGGCGTCAAGGGCAGGGTAGCCTTGTGCCAGCAGTCCAGTGATAATGCCTGTCAGTACATCTCCACTACCCGGAGTAGCCATGCCACTATTGCCATAGGGGCAAAGGAAGGTCTCCTGCCTGGGTGTGCACACTATACTGGGATGCCCCTTCATGACGATGTAGACATCGTGTTCGCTGGCATATTTCAGGGCAGTCTCTAATCGTTCCTTGGCATTGTCACATTTGTGGGTCAGCCTTTGAAACTCTCCGGCGTGTGGGGTAAGGATGGCATGGGCAGGGATGTCATTCTCCCATCCAGGATGTTGCGCAATGATATTCAGAGCATCAGCATCTATCACCATCGGAACCCCAGCATTCTGCATGTATCGATGTACAGCCTCTGCTGTGAGGTCAGCCGTTCCAAGTCCCGGACCTATACCTATGGCTTGGAAAACCCCTGTAGGGATGTTGTTTGACACTACCTTTTCGTTCTCGTCAAGATGAAGAATGGCCTCGGGAACAGAGCATTGCAGGATGACATTGTTGGCTAAAGGGGTGTGTAGAGTAACTTTGCCCACACCGCTGCGCAGACAACCTTGGCAAGACAGTATCGCAGCTCCTGCCATCCCTCTACTGCCGGAGACGAGCAAGGCGTGTCCCATAGTACCTTTGTGGGCATCGACAGGACGAGGACGAAGTCTTCTGCCAACTTCTTCGGCCGTCAGAGTAACCTGTGATGGGGTGTTTTGCATACGAATGTCTTGCATAATTATGCGACAAAGATAACTCTTTTAATCTATAATTCATAGTACACCGTCCATAAATTTCATTAAAGTCTCGATAAAACGGGCGTATTTCTAACTAAAACATAGTTTTATTTGGCATTTCTCTCACTTATTTGTATCTTTGTACCCGTAAATTAGGACAAATATGCAAACAATTCAAGTGAAGGACAAGAAGTTCGTCTTGTCTATTCCCGAAAAAGAAATCTTAGAGCAGGTTGCCCGAGTGGCAGCGGAAATTAATCGTGACTATGCCGGACAAGAACCTGTCTTCCTGGCCGTACTGAACGGTTCGTTTATCTTTGCTGCAGATTTGCTTCGCGAGATTACGTTGCCTAGTCAGATATCATTCGTAAAACTGGCTTCTTATGACGGAGTTAGCACCACAGGCAAGATTCGCGAGGTGCTGGGACTGAATATTGATATCACGGGTCGCCCTGTCATCATTGTCGAGGACATTGTGGATACAGGCCTCACCATGGCTCACATGCTGGAGACATTGGAGGGTCATAATCCTAGTAGCATTGCTATCTGTACCCTCTTGCTCAAGCCAGAGAAACTGAAGGTGAAGCTGGATGTGAAGTATCGCTGTCTGGAGATTCCCAATGACTTTATCGTGGGTTATGGTCTTGACTATGATCAGTATGGTCGTAACACCCGTGACATCTATACTATTGAGAAATAATAAACAAGGGTTTCCAACGAATCCCTTGAAAAAATAGGATAACATAAACAATAACTGGATTAATGAAAAACATTATCATTTTCGGTGCACCTGGTTCTGGAAAGGGCACTTACAGTGACGAGATCGTAAACAAGTATGGCATGGGCCACATCAGCACGGGAGATGTTCTTCGTGCTCAGATCAAGGCTGGCACAGAGTTGGGTAAGACCGCACAGGGTTATATTGACAATGGTCAGTTGTTGCCCGACAGTCTTATGATTAACATTCTGGCTTCTACCTATGATAGCCTTCCTGCTGGTCAGGGCGTTATCTTTGACGGTTTCCCCCGTACCATTGCACAGGCAGATGCGCTGAAGGCAATGCTGGCAGAGCGTGGTCATGACATGGGTGTAATGGTTGAACTGGTGGTAGATGAGGAGACCCTCTTGGCTCGCCTCTTGAACCGTGCTATCGAGCAGGGTCGTGCAGACGACAACGAGGAGACCATCAAGAAGCGCTTTGCTGTCTATCATGCTCAGACCGAGCCTCTCGCAGAGTGGTTTGAGAAGGAAGGTATGCGTCACACTTTCACCTGGAAGGGTAGCAAGGAGCAGATGTTGGGCGAAATCTTCGCCTTCCTGGATACTTTGAAGTAAAAAAGCGTCTATATCATAGCCGGGAACGAGCGTGAATTCGTTTGTTCTCGGCTTTTCAACATTAGACAATCCAAGTTTCGCATGTGAAGCGTGGTGTTTTATACGTACAGCCTACGTACAACCTACGTATAGCCTACGTAAATATACGTTGTTTATACGTTGTTTGTACGTAGGAAAGACAATAAAAGAACATGCAAAACTGAATTAGGCAATAATTACCAAACGAATGGCAGAATCGAATTTCGTAGATTACGTTAAGATAGTTTGTCGCTCAGGAAAGGGTGGCAGAGGAAGTGCACACATGCATCGTGCTAAATATGCCCCAAATGGTGGACCTGACGGAGGTGATGGTGGTCGTGGTGGACATGTGTATCTGCGTGGCAACCGTAATTACTGGACTCTGCTTCATTTGCGCTTCGACCGTCATATCTTTGCTGGTCATGGTGAGAATGGCGGCAAGAGTGGAAGTACAGGTGCCAAGGGTCAGGATCGCTATATCGACGTACCTTGTGGAACCGTGGTGTACAATGCTGATACGGGCGAATACATTTGTGATGTGAAGCACGATGGTGAGGTGGTAATGCTCTTGAAAGGTGGACGTGGAGGACAGGGAAACATCCATTTCGCAACCTCAACCAATCAGGCTCCTCGCTATGCTCAGCCTGGCGAACCTATGATGGAATTGACTGTCATCATGGAACTTAAGTTGCTGGCTGATGTGGGTTTGGTGGGTTTTCCCAATGCTGGTAAATCAACCTTGCTGAGTTGTGTCAGTTCGGCAAAGCCCAAGATTGCCAACTATCCTTTTACGACGATGGAACCTTCGCTGGGCATCGTGAGCTATCGTGACAACCAGAGTTTCGTGATGGCTGATATCCCAGGAATCATTGAGGGAGCCAGCGAGGGTAGAGGATTGGGACTACGTTTCTTACGCCACATTGAGCGTAATTCCTTGCTTCTCTTTATGGTGCCAGGTGATACTGATGACATCAAGAAGGAATATGAGATTCTGCTGAACGAGGTTGGTACATTCAACCCTGAATTGCTTGACAAACAGCGTGTCCTGGCCGTCACAAAGAGTGACTTGCTGGACGATGAACTGGTTGAGATGCTCTCTGCAGATCTTCCTGATGATCTGCCTGTTGTGTTCATCTCTGCTGTGGCCAACAAGGGCATAACAGAACTGAAGGATGTGTTGTGGGCTGCCTTGAACAGCGAAAGCAACAAACTGCAGGCTATTCTGGATGACGAGCGTATTGTTCATAAGAACAAGGATCTCTCGTACTTGCACGACGAAATGGAGGATGAGGGTGAGGATATCGAGATCCTGGACGAGGACGATATCGAGGAACTTGAAGACTACGAAATAGAGGATGTAGAAGAAGACTGGTAATGCTGCTGCAATATGATCTAACTGGCGATGTGCTGGCCTTTACTGCAGGTAAGGGTTGTCACGGGACAGAACCTGGCATTGATGCCCGTGAGACGGGAGTTCGTGCAGGCGGGTTGGAGATCTCTGCGGGCCAGTTGATGATTCCCCGTCAGACGCACAGCGTGAATGTGGCTTGGGTTGACAGACCAGGGGAAGTGCCTGATACAGACGCTGTTATCACTCGAAAAAGAGATCTTTGCTTAGCGGTAAAAACAGCTGATTGTATACCTGTCTTACTTTATGATGAGGCTCAGCAGATGATAGCGGCTGTACATGCAGGATGGCGTGGCACAGTAGGTCGGATTGTGGAGCGTACCATTCGTGAAATGGGCAGTAAAGGAGAGGACCTTTATGCTATTATTGGTCCTGGCATCTCACTTGATGCCTTTGAGATAGGTGATGAAGTCTATGATACGTTTTCGAATGGGGGATTTCCAATGGAGCGTATTGCACGTCGTTATCCAGACTCCAAGAATGCAAAGGCACAGAAGTGGCACATAGACCTTTGGGATGCCAATAGATGGTTGCTGGAGCAGCAGGGGGTTACCCGTGTTCATACAGCAGGCATTTGTACTTATAACCACAATGCAGATTATTATTCAGCACGACAGGAGACAATAAAAACAGGTCGTAACATTAACGGAATCATGTTATTATGAAGCATTTTCTTGCAATTCTTACAGCGCTGCTCACCTTTGCTGTAACACCAGCAAAAGGTCAACTGAGACTGGGCGTTAAGGGAGGACTCAATGTGTCTCAGTTAAAGTTGAATGAAGGTTTGTTTGAAGGAAACAACCGGGTAGGATTCTTTGTTGGCCCTACTTTGGACATCGGCCTTCCCTTGAAACTGCTTACTGTTGATGTCTCCGTTCTTTATGACAATTATCAGGTGAGTATGCGTCAGGACGAAAACGAGATATCTGAGACGTTACAGTATGTGGATATACCCGTAAATGTCTCTTTGGGATTCGGATGGGAGGCTTTGTGCAAGATATACATTTCTACAGGACCTCAGTTGGCCTTCAATATTGGAAAAGTACACGTGCTTGAAGCCAACTATTCATTGGATAACACCATGCTCAGTTGGAATTTCGGTATTGGTGCCACGATTCTAAAGAATTATCGTGTGGGTTATAATTACAATCTGGGAATTGGATACACCGCCGAACTGACCAATCGTCATAATGGCACTGTCAACATGAGTGAGAGACTCTATAATCCTACTCATAAGGTTTGTCTCACCTATTTCTTCTAGGATAGAGGTATTACAAATCAGCGTGGTTTTTGTCCACGCTGAGTCTAGGTGGGTTCTATAAATTAGCTTTGTTAGATTTTGGGATTATTTTCGAGATCAAAGTGTTAGTGAATGAAGGCGTGATGCGGGCATCCCAACTGAATGAACTGACAGTTTGAACCGAAAAGAAGCCAAAAGATAGCAAA
>DCIS01000016.1:0-1526 GCA_002317475.1 Prevotellaceae bacterium UBA1720
CTTGCCTGAACCTATCACCGTAGTCAAGGGCAAGACCTACCGTTACTGCATTGTCTGCTACGACTGTCCTGTAGGCGAACCTCCTTTGGCTATCGACAATCGTAGTCGTCGCAATGACTATTCATGCCTCATCCAGTCAGGTGGTGAGGAGGGTTGGTACCTCATTTCCGAGGAGACAGCCTATGACGGCAACTGGATGGTACGTATGAACCTCGTGGCTTCTGGTGCTGCTGCCCTTCCCGTTTCAGGCTATGATGTCTATGTGGATGGAACCAAGCAGACTACCACACAGACCACTGAGTATGCGCAGCAATTCACTGTAGATACCACCAAGCACACCTTGCGTGTGGACGCAAACTACAGCACATTGGGTAAGACCGTACAGGGTAATCCCCTTGATTTCTATATGGTCATTCCTACGGCTATCAGCGAGATCCATCAACCTGCTACCACTGGTGATGCTCCCATCTTCAACCTCAACGGTCAGAAGGTCAACTCTACCTACAAGGGTCTGATCATCAGCAATGGCAAGACCATGCTTCAGAAGTAAGAGAAAACCAGATGAATAGGATTAAAGTCACCCTCCTCCTGCTACTGGCAAGTGCACAAATCACGTTGGCACAGACCCTTCCTACGCTGACCTATAGCAAGTCTCCAGCAATTCTTAAAGGAAGGATTGCCAACATGCTGAAGGTGGACAGTGTAAGGATGGAGTACCAGCCCGTTGTCGGTGGAAAAGGGCAGATGTTAACTGTTCCTGTGCAGGACGGTACCTATCTGTTCAACGCTGATATCCGTACCACACAGACCGTCAATCTTACCCTTATGGACCCTACAGTGGATCCACGTGAGCAGGTTAGTGCAACCATTCTGCTGACACCAGGTGAGACCCTCGAACTGGATGCTGACGGCAAGTATCTTGGTGAGCACGGCAAGAAGGAGGCTTGGACAGCGAGGGGTTCATCTGCACGTCTCAACGCTGACCTAGCCAACTATGGTGAGGAGTTTGAGGCTCGCAAACTGAATGCCAGCATCAACGGCACAGGATTGATGCAGATGCGTGGTAAGACCATACGCGACTATAAGAATAAGCTGGACGAACTGCTGGACGAGTGTCTTGGACGCTTGAAGGCCAACAAGAAGCTTAGTCAGGAGTTTCGCGAATATGCCACCACGCAATATGTTATCATGTATGGCGTGATGCTGACTGGTGGTGAGAAGATTATGAGATACGCCAACCAGGGACAGGGCGATTTCACAATGGACGCCTCTTTCTACGAGCGTTTCGTCAGCATGGATCCTTTCCAGTCAAATGCCTCGCTCTATGGCACTTTTGGTGTGCCTTCCATCTCTCTCTCCTCCAGTATCAGTACAGCCTCTGGTCATCCCTTTACTCCTCAGACGTGTACGCAAGAGTTGCAGAAGGCTCAGGACCTCGTACGTCAGATCGAGGATTTCCGTCCCTTGACAGCGGAGCAGAAGACCTCGCTCTCTGCCGAGGTTCCTGCATACGACGATCTTTTGCT
>DCIS01000016.1:1561-2517 GCA_002317475.1 Prevotellaceae bacterium UBA1720
GAACTTCTGCGTCAGATCGAGGAGAACAAGAAGAACACCACCTTCTCCATCCAGGAACTGAGTGACACGCTCACAGGTCGTCGCATCTTCCAAGGTATTATCGAGCGCTACAAAGGTAAGACTATCCTTGTAGACTTCTGGGCTACATGGTGTGGTCCGTGTAAGGCTGCCATGAAGACGGTATTGCCCATCAAGGAGGAGATGTGGGATAAATGTGCCTTTGTCTACATTACTGGAACAACATCACCTAAAGCCAGCTGGAACACTATGATTCCCGATATTCACGGAGATCATTTCTACGTCACTGCCGATCAGTGGAGTACCTTGCTGGAACAATTCCAGGCACAAGGCATTCCTGCCTATGTGGTGGTGAATCCAAAGGGTCAGGTGCAGAAACGCTTCATCGGTTTTCCTGGTGTAGAGGAGATGAGGGAGGAGTTGCACAAAGCCATGAAGTAAGCGCTCACATTCGCTCGTACAATATAAAGAAAATCCTGATCACTATTTTTGATCCTTACTTAACAAAGAAGAAAATGACTGGACATGATTTGATGCAGAGGGCCATTGAGGAGGCTCAGGTTGGTATTAGAGCAGGACATGGTGGTCCGTTTGGCACGGTGATTGTGAAGGACGGAGTGATCGTTGGACGAGGACATAACTGTGTGCTACGCGACAATGATGCCACCTGTCATGGTGAGGTCTCGGCTATTCGCGATGCTGGTCGTAACCTTGGCACTTTTGATTTGTCAGGATGCACACTATATACCACAGGCGAACCATGCCACATGTGTCTTTGTGCATGTATGTGGGCTAATATCAGCAAGATATACTACGGATGCACCATAGCCGACAATGGACGTATAGGTTTCCGCGATGATAAGTTTGATGGAATTTTCGGCGGTCGAGAGAAGTTGGGGGACTACATGGAGGAGTTGGATCGCGACAAGTGTCTCGCC
>DCIS01000016.1:2726-3238 GCA_002317475.1 Prevotellaceae bacterium UBA1720
TAGTAGCTTCTGAGTTCTGACCATTTATAATAAGGACCCGAGACAGGTGTGCCAGGGAGGGTAACCTCTCGTTCGTTGAGGAGGGCCTTGACCAGAATCTCTCCTTCACCCTTCTTGGGACGATAGAAGATGAGTTGGATGTTGCACCCCATGGGGAAGATCTCGTAGTTGCGATACACGTTGTCCAGTGTGTCAATGCCCTCTGCAGGTATCTGGGGGAAGGAATTGCCTAGTTCGAGAAGTGCAGCCATAGGTAGCACCACCACCTCGTGTCCAAAGCGTAGCGTAGCACCATTAAAATCGTGGTTGACACAGGGTTTCATGGCACCATTCTTCTTGTCTTGATAGAAAGGTTTCTGCAGGTTGTAGAGGCAAGTGTCAGCCGTCTGCAGGAAGTTCTTCAGCAGATTCTTCTGTGTATAGGGACCAAGTCCTGCACTGTGGTCCATGTACCAACCAACGTTGCGTATGCGCCATTGGTCGTAGCACTCCTCCTCGGTGAAGAAATCCCA
>DCIS01000016.1:3350-4269 GCA_002317475.1 Prevotellaceae bacterium UBA1720
GGGGTCGTTCATGATCATTGACCAGAAGCGCTCAGGGTGGGTGTAATGGGCATCAACGTCAAAGGGGAGGTTCTTCTTGCGGTCAGCACGATCATCTCTGATGCGTTGCTCGGTAGGACCATTCAGATAGTACTGGAAGGCCTCGCTGACATCGTTGTGTATGCGTAGGTTCTTGTTGAAACGTGTCAGTTCCTCGCATTCGGCAGTCATGGACAGGATGCAACGTATCACCACCGTGCTGCGTGCATCAACCTGTGCGTCCTTTGCTCCGAATATCTCGGGGAAGTTCTCTGTCATGCGTCTGCCTATGCGGTGGTGCTGCATCTCGCCAACGTCAGTCAGTTCGCCCAGTCTCTTGCGCGCATTGGTCTCAACGTAGAAGCGTTCGATCTTCTCCAGCAACTCCAGTCCGCGAGGGGTCAGTTTGCCCTTGTCTCTTGCACGCTTCAGTACGTCCAGCACCTCTGTGTATTCGCCGTTGTTGATGAGCCAACGACTGCCATGACGACCGTAATGTGACATGTAGAAGGGTTCGTAACCCTTGGGCGTGCGTGTCAGTTTGTAGTCGGGTGATGGGTCGACATAGGCTGTATAGTTGCTGGCACTCAGCAGTATGTTGTTGTGGATATCCTGTCTGGCCTGGTTCCACTCCTGTGCCAAGGCATGGTGGGAAATGAATGACGCCAGAAGCAGCAATGACAATGTGGTTTTCCTTCTCATAATAATATGTGTGTGGAGGTTTATGACGCAAATATACGCAAAAAATCAGAGATTATCAACAAAACAAGAAAAAATACGAGATTAAAGTACAGATTATGAGGGTTTTATTCTTTGTTATCAAGGAAAATGTCTAATTTTGTACTATCCCTGATAGTGACCTTATTAATAGTTTTACGAATGAAAACAATATCAATTTTTA
>DCIS01000076.1:0-296 GCA_002317475.1 Prevotellaceae bacterium UBA1720
TCCTCCTTGTAAGCCTTGATACCCTTGACAATCTCACCAAGACTGACGGGACGGCCAATACCAGCCATATCCTTCAAGCAGATTTCATCAGCACCAGCGTCGATGAAGGTCTTGGCAAGGTTGACATAGTACTCAACAGTGTGGATAGGAGAGTAGGTGATACAGAGTGATGCCTGTGCAATCATGCCACCCTCGTGAGCATACTGAATAGAAGGAATTACGTTGCGGGGATCGTTCAGACCGCAGAAGATACGAGTGATGTCGGTTCCCTGAATCTTCTTTACCTTATAGAAGAG
>DCIS01000076.1:387-27159 GCA_002317475.1 Prevotellaceae bacterium UBA1720
CCTGCCTCGTGGAAAGGCTTTGTCCACTCACGGACACTCTTGTTGGGGTTTTCACCATAAAGCAGATTTACCTGCTCAAAGCCACCACCGTTGGTTTCTACACGGTCGAAGCATCCCATCTTAATGATGGCGGGTGCTACCTTTACGAGTTGATCTACACGAGGCTGGTACTTTCCAGCGCTCTGCCACATGTCGCGGAAGACCAAACTGAACTTTACTTCTCTTTTCATATCTTAAAAAAATACCTTATTTTGTTTACGTTATTTTTCTCTAAAACTCTGTGCAATTGTATCAGTAGGATAGGGGTCAGATCTTGCGAGCACTTGCTACATGACCCTTGCCACCAGTAATCTGGCTTACTACCTGATCAAGGATTGCCTTCGTGTTGGCGTCAATGGCAGCAACGGGTGCCTTGGCCGCCTTCTTGGGAGCAACTTCCTCTTCAGGAGCGATCTTGTTAACTACGCTAATCAGAACCTTACCCAGGTTGATTACAATCAAAAGAATTGCAAAAACGGTGAGCATTCCCACAATCATGAGTTCTACACCTGTACCTAAATTATCCATATTGTATTTATTGAATCTCGAATAAACAGCACAAAGATACAAAAAAAAGCATTACGTTGTACTTTTGTAAATACAAAAAAGCCCTTTTCTGCTAAAAAAAGGGCTCTTAGTGTTATTTTTTTGATTATTTGTTTGCTATTCTGCGTCTTCTTCTTCATCTGCTGGGATGTTGACGCTACAATCCTTGACATACTTTTTGAGTGCACGGCACACGCCAATTTTCCACGTGTTGATGCTGTCGTTCTCAAGGGAAAGTGATGCTACCAGCCTGACAACATTGTCAAGGGGCATTCTATAGCGTAACACGCCGCTGATCAGTTTGGCGTAGTTCCAGTATTCTTTGTTGAATTTCCCGGAAAGACCCTCGACAGTGGTCTTGAATCCTCGTTTGTTCTCAAACTGGAAGTCATAGCGTTTTGTTCCATCTGGTTCCAATGCACGGATGATTCTTCCCTTTGTGATGCGCTTGGGTATCAGTATTCCTTCATCATCGTCCATCAGTCCGGTGAATATTTCGTATGGACGACCGTCACGAAGTCCGACAAAGGCAACCCATTTCTCCTTGTTGTTCTGGAAACGAACCACATCACATTCCAGTACATCGGGACGTGTCACCACTTCGTTGAAATCCTCCTCCAGTTCGGACGCGTCCTTGATGAATCCTTGTTGCTCGAGGCATTCCAGGAGGGACTCACTCATGGCTTCGTTATCCTTCTTCGTGTAACGGATATCGGTGAAGACCTGAGCTAGTGTTTCTTTGTTGTTTATCTCTACAAAGTGTTTATTTTCAGGCAGATTCTCACGTGAGTTATAGTGAGAGTTGATGTCGTTTGCAGAGTAGTCTTTGTAGGTTTCCTGATGGATGAAACTTGCTAAAGGCAGACGGTCACTGATGTTGGGTGTACTGGCTGGCCAACCTACGGTAAGGGTTGCAATAGGTACAACTAATTTGGGTAACTGTAGCAATTCGCAGATCTTGGATGCATTATAAAGCGTCGTACCCAGATAACAGACGCCTAGACCAGCCTCTTCTGCCAGACATGAGAAAGTCTGGGTGTAGAGTAGGGCATCTGAGGCTGCATTCATGAAACTCAGATAATTATCGTATCCGGGATTGGCATTACGTTCCTGGCACCAACGCGTGGTACGGTTGAAATCGGCGCAGATGGTCAGTACCACCTGGCAACTTTTTACCATGGGTTGGTTGAAATGAGCCGGTGCCAACTTCTCCTTTCCCTCTTCACTACGAGTCACTACCACGCTGTAGAGCTGCAGGTTGCCCATGGTTTGCGTGCGTGCTGCTGACTCCAGCAAACTATTGAGTAGTTTGTCTGTTAGTTTGCGCTTACTGTATTCCCTTACAGATGCTCTTTGTTGAAGTAGGGCGGTGAGTTTCATTTCTTATAATGGTTTTTGTGGTGGGTACCACTTAGGATTCCTTATCTACGGGTTTGTGCATCTTGATGTCCTTGGCAAGTTTGTCAAGCAGATTGCGCATTTTCTCATCTTGTGCAAGAATCTCCTCGATTGAAGAGATGGAGTGAAGTACCGTTGCATGACTTCTTCCTCCCACGGATGCCCCAATTTTACTCGTTGAGGATTTCGTGAGTTTGTGTGACAGGTACATAGCCACCTGTCTTACTTCCACGACATTGGCTTTGCGACTCTTGGTGAAGATGTCGTCCTTATTAACCTTGTAATGCGCACATACGTGTGTGATGATTTCATCAATCGTAACGGGTCTAATGCCAACGCGTGTAGCATTGCCAACGATACGTTGTGCCAATTTGATGTCGATATTGCGGTTATAGACAACGGAATAGGCCATCAAGGATGTCACTACGCCTTCCAGTTCTCTGACGCTATCTGTCACATTTTCACTGATATAGTCAATCACCGTCTTGGGAATCTTCAAACCAATGCTTTGAATCTTGTTCTCAAGGATGGCATGACGCAGTTGTTCGTTGGGTTGTCCCAGTTCGGCAATCAGACCCCACTTGAAGCGGGTCAACAGTCTTTCTTCCATTCCCTGAAGGTCTAGTGGTGCACGGTCACAAGTCAAGATGATTTGTTTGCCGTTCTGCTTCAAGTGATTGAAGATGTGGAAGAAGGTGTTTTGTGTCTTGTTCATGCCAATGAACTCATGCACGTCGTCCAGGATCAGTACATCAATCTGCTGGTAGAATTGGATGAACTCGTTGGTTTTGTTCTTCAGATTGGCATCAACGAACTGTACATGGAAGAGGTGAGCACTGAGATACAGCACTTTTTTCTCAGGGAAATTCTGCTTAAGCTTAGTGCCAATAGCGTTGACCAAGTGTGTTTTGCCTACACCCGAATGACCATAGATGAAGAGAGGGTTGAAGGTTTTCTGCTTCGGATTTTCAGCAATAGACATACCCACACTACGTGGCAAAAGGTTGCTCTCACCCTCAATAAAGTTGTCAAAACTGTATTCCGTCATCAAGTGGGAATCAAGTTCTGGTACCTTTGGAGTCTTTGGTTTGTTGGTAGGAGTTTGTACAGGAGGGGTTGAAGAAACGTCATCAGTAGGGTTGGGGTTACCTGGTACGTCTACCGTTTTATTGTCTACCACCATGATGTTGTAGAACAGACGTACGTCCGGTCCATACGACTGATGGATGGCATCAAGTAGCAGATGGGCATAGTTTTTTTCCAGAAACTCGTAGAAGAAGTAGCTGGGCACGCCAATCTTCAGTTCCTGTTTCTCTGCGTCAAACGAGCAAAACGACACTGGAGAAATCCATGTCGTGAACTGCTGTTCGTTGATATGCTCTCTGCAATATGCAACGAAACTATCCCATTTTGCTTTGTTTGCGCTGTTTGCCATCGTGTTTATTGGGCCTCTCTCGCTTATTTTGGGGCGAAAAGGGTTGCAAAGATACTAAAAATCCTTTGCCTTTCCAAATCTTCATTGCCATTTTTGATTAATTAAAATGAAGATTTTCTATATGTTCATTATTAGTTGTCCTTCTTTCCGAAAACGGAGAAGTGCACATATCGTTTTGGATGTGCCTGGAAATCAAGAAGAAGATTGTTGGCACTACCGATAGTAGTGTTAAGATTGTGATACAATGCTGTATCGTTGAGCAACAATCCCAGGTTTCCTTCGGGACTCTGGAGCATCTCCACCAGCTGCTGTACATCGGTGATGGTGTTGTTTACCTTATCCAATGTTTCCTGCATGTCCAGTTTTGCCAGATTGCCCGTCAGTTCCTCCACATTCTTGCCTGCTGCATCGAAAGTGGTGATTAGTGCAGGTAACTGCTTGCTGAGCAATACGTTGAGTTGGGTGGTACTGGTAGTCAGGTTGTTTGTCAGAGCCTCTGCATTCGCCAATGTTTGCTGTATGTTCGGATCGCTTGCCACACGGTTGAGTGTCAGGATGAGCGAGTCGACATGTTGCATCACTACCTCTACCTGAGGCAGCATTTCCTCGGCCTTGGCCATCAGTCCACTTCCGTCTGTACCCTTGATAGTATCTCCGGGTTGGAAGGCCACCTTGGGATTAGTTCCCATGGTCATATTAAGGGTGCAGCCACCAAGCATACCTTCTGCCAACTGAGCAGTGGTACCCTGAGGGATACGCACGTCATCATCAACACTAATCTCGATTACTACCTCTCCGGGCTTGTTGTAGTCGTATGTGATGTTGCTCACTACGCCTATCTGATATCCATCAGCGAAGACACTGCTGCTGTTGGTCAGTCCCTTTGCATTCTGGAAGGAAATGTAGTATTTGTCGCTGTTGTTGAAGATGCTCATGCCCTTGAGGAATGTTACACCTAAATATAATATAATGATGGCCACGATGCCGGTTAGTCCAATCTTGACTTCCTTTGAAATTTTCATAATAGTATGTCTTATTGTCTGTTCTTCAAATATGTTTTTTTTCTAGGTTTTCCTAGTCCTACAGTCCTTGTTTGTATTGCTTGACAGCATTAAAGATGCTTTTGCTCAGTTTGTTGATGCCGTCTTGTGTGTTTAGGAAAGCTTCCTCTGCGGGAGTGGAGATGTAGCCTACCTCAACGAGGCAACTGGGCATTGATGTTGCCCTCAGTACCAGGAATCCTGCTTGATAAACGCCACGGTTGTTGCGCTTGGCTGTAGTGGCAAATTCCTTCTGAATCATGCCGGCCAGTGATACGCTTTGCTTCATGTATTCATCCTGCATCAGTTCGAAGATGATATAGCTTTCTGCCGACTTAGGATTGAAACCCTCGTATTTCTGCTCGTAGTTACTCTCAAGCATGATGGCAGAGTTCTCTCGTTTTGCAACTTCGAGATTGCTTGCTGCTCGGTGCATACCCAATGTGTATGTTTCAGTGCCACTTACGGTCTTGTTGCTGGCCGAAGCATTGGTGTGGATGCTCAGAAAAAGGTCGGCCTTGTTCTGGTTTGCGATATTGGCTCGTTGGTCCAGTTCCACGAATACGTCGGTCTTTCGTGTGTATACCACTTTGACGTCTGTCATGTTCTGCTCTATCAGTTTGCCCAGGGCCAGTGCCACTTTCAGGTTGATGTCCTTCTCGTTGCTCACCTTGCCTACAGCACCAGGATCCTTGCCTCCATGTCCTGCATCAATGACCAGAGTGAAAGGCTTGGCCATCATTGCCAAAGGCAGCATTATTATATATAATATAAGGTATAATCGTTTCATTGCGTATTTTTTCAAGTTACAAAGGTACGAATAACCCTCCAAAATGCCAAATATATATTCCAATAAGTGTCACAATTAGTGCAACATTGCACAACATTGTGAGCAAATAGGACACTCTTGACGCTGTTCTCATTTGATATGTGACAACAAAGTGAAAAGAACAAATTGTCGCAATAATCGCAAAATAACTATCATAATGTTTTGTTGTTTGTCTTAAAATGTGTAACTTTGTACGCGGAATTCAAATAATAGGAACAACTTTTGGTTGCTTTGCTTTGTTTATGAGTAAAAAAGTCATTCTCCGTCTGAGTGACGGAACCGAGTTCTGCGGAACATCCTTTGGTTTTGAGAAGCCCGTTGCGGGTGAGGTTGTATTCAATACAGCTATGATGGGTTATCCCGAAAGTCTGACTGATCCTTCGTATGCAGGTCAGATGATGGCGTTGACCTATCCGCTTGTAGGTAACTATGGTGTGCCCGATTTTACAATCGAGAAGAACGGCCTTGCTACCTTCATGGAGAGTGACAAGATCTATGCTTCAGCCATTATCGTTAGTGATTATAGCGAGGAATTCAGTCACTGGAATGGTAAGGAGTCACTCTCTGACTGGCTAAAGCGCGAGCATGTACCAGGTATCACAGGTATCGATACGCGCCAGCTTACCAAGGTACTTCGCGAGCATGGTGTGATGATGGGACAAATCCTTTTCGAGGATATGGAGATTCCCGATGCTCAGTACGAAGGTATTAACTTTGTGGCTCAAGTCAGTTGTAAGGAGGTCATCAACTACAAACCTACCACCACCCCCATCAACAAGCGAGTTGTGCTGGTGGATTGTGGTGTGAAGCATAACATCATTCGTAGTTTGCTGACTCGTGGCGTCGAGGTTATCCGCGTACCATGGGACTATGATTTCACTACGTTGGACAAGGATGGCGTTCTTGGTTTTGACGGACTTTTCCTTGCCAATGGTCCTGGTGACCCTGACACCTGTGTGGCAGCCGTTGAGAATATCCGAAAGTTCATGGCAGGTGAGGAGGCTCGAGTACGTGAGCAGGGACTTTCTGTCATTCGTCCTATCATGGGTATATGTATGGGTAATCAGTTGCTTTCCAAGGCTGCTGGTGCCACTATATATAAACTGAAGTATGGTCATCGTAGCCACAATCAGCCCGTGCAGATGGTGGGTACCAACAAGTGCTTTGTGACTACCCAGAACCATGGCTATGCTGTAGATGGCGCCACGCTATCTGCTGATTGGACACCCCTTTTCGTTAATATGAATGACGGTAGTAATGAAGGTGTACGTCACAAGGTTTATCCTTGGTTCTCTGCACAGTTCCATCCCGAAGCATGTGCAGGACCTGTAGATACTTACTTCCTTTTTGACGAGTTTGTACGCGTATTACTCGATCCTTCTGCTGCTATCCTGCAAGAAGAAAAGGCTGTTGCTTCGACTAAGTCTGATGTTAAGAAGGTACTCTTGTTGGGATCTGGTGCTTTGAAGATTGGCGAAGCTGGTGAGTTTGACTATTCTGGTTCTCAAGCCCTTAAGGCATTGAAGGAGGAAGGTATAGAGACTGTCCTCATCAATCCCAATATTGCTACCGTGCAGACCAGCGAAGGAGTGGCTGACCATATCTACTTCCTGCCCGTGACACCTTATTTTGTAGAGCGTGTCATTGAGAAGGAGCGTCCACAAGGCATCTTGCTAGCATTTGGTGGACAGACGGCTCTGAACTGTGGTGTGGCACTTTATCAGAATAAGATTCTCGAGAAATATGACGTAAAGGTACTTGGTACACCCGTTCAGGCCATCATTGACACAGAGGATCGTGAACTATTCGTGCAGAAACTGGACGAGATTGATGTGAAGACCATCAAGAGTCATGCCTGCGAGGATATCGATAGTGCACGTCAGGCTGCTAAGGAGTTGGGTTATCCCGTCATTATCCGTGCTGCATACGCCCTTGGTGGCTTAGGTTCTGGTTTCTGTGACAACGAAGAGGAACTGAACAAAATTGCCGAGAAGGCATTCTCCTTCTCTCCACAGGTGCTTGTGGAGAAGAGTCTGAAGGGCTGGAAGGAGATAGAATATGAGGTGGTACGTGACCGTTTTGATAACTGTATCACGGTCTGCAACATGGAGAATTTCGACCCTCTGGGCATTCATACCGGCGAGAGTATCGTCGTGGCTCCATCTCAGACATTGACCAATAGCGAGTATCACAAACTGCGCGCTTTGAGCATAAAGATTATCCGTCATATCGGTATCGTTGGCGAGTGCAACGTGCAGTATGCCTTTGACCCCGAGAGCGAAGATTATCGTGTGATTGAGGTTAATGCTCGACTTTCACGAAGTTCTGCATTAGCCTCAAAAGCAACGGGTTATCCTCTTGCATTCGTTGCTGCCAAGTTAGGATTAGGCTATGGCCTCTTTGACCTCAAGAACTCAGTAACCAAGACTACAACAGCCTTCTTTGAACCTGCCCTTGACTACGTGGTTTGTAAGATTCCTCGTTGGGATCTGGGTAAGTTCCGTGGTGTGGATCGCGAACTGGGTTCAAGTATGAAGAGTGTCGGCGAGGTAATGGCAATAGGCCGTAATTTCGAGGAGGCTATCCAGAAGGGTCTGCGCATGATAGGCCAGGGTATGCATGGTTTCGTTGGCAACAAGGAGTTGACTATCGATGACCTTGAGTCTGCCTTGAAGGCACCCACTGACAAGCGTATCTTCCTCATTGAGAAGGCTTTCTTTGCTGACTATACCGTACAGCAGATTCATGAACTGACGAAGATTGACAACTGGTTCCTGCAAAAGTTGCGTCACATCTACCATATCAATCAGCAGATGCGCATTACCAACATCAAGCATGTGGATATGGAACTGTTGCGCGAGGCTAAGGTATATGGTTTCACAGATTTTCAGATTGCCCGTGCTTTGGGTATGGAGAAGGAGGTAGATATCGAGGATGGCATGCTCATGGTACGTCAGAAGCGTATCGAGGCTGGCATTGTACCCTATGTCAAACAGATTGACACTCTTGCTGCTGAGTACCCCGCTCAGACCAACTACCTCTACCTGACCTATAGTGCTGTGGCACATGATATTGATTTTCAGCACGATGACCGCAGTATAGTAGTTCTCGGTAGTGGTGCTTACCGCATTGGTTCCAGTGTTGAGTTTGACTGGTGTGGCGTGCAGGCTCTCAATACTATCCGTAAGGAAGGCTATCGTAGTGTGATGATCAACTACAACCCAGAGACCGTCTCTACTGATTATGATATGTGTGATCGTCTCTATTTCGACGAACTCACCTTCGAACGTGTGCTGGATATCATTGGACTGGAAGCTCCCAAGGGTGTGATTGTCAGCACTGGTGGTCAGATTCCCAACAATCTTGCCGTGAAACTTGATGCACAGAATGTACCTATCCTTGGTACAACGGCCAAGAGCATTGATAATGCAGAGGATCGTGATAAGTTCTCGGCCATGCTGGACCGTATTGGTGTGGATCAACCTCGTTGGAGTGCATTGACCAGCATGGAGGATGTCAACGAATTCATCCAGGAAGTGGGCTTCCCCGTGCTCGTTCGTCCTTCGTATGTCCTTTCCGGTGCGGCGATGAATGTATGCTCTAATCAGGAGGAACTGGAACGTTTCCTCTTGATGGCTGCCAATGTCAGCAAGAAGCATCCCGTGGTCATCAGCAAGTTCATGCAGGACACCAAGGAGGTGGAAATGGACGCTGTGGCTCGTGATGGTGAGATTATAGCCTATGCCATTAGTGAGCACATTGAGTTTGCAGGTGTGCATAGTGGTGATGCCACCATTCAGTTCCCTGCCCAGAAACTCTATGTTGAGACCGTTCGTCGTATCAAGAAGATCAGTACGCAGATTGCCAAAGAGCTGAATATCAGTGGTCCTTTCAATATCCAGTATCTGGCTCGTGATAACGAAATCAAGGTTATCGAGTGCAACCTTCGTGCAAGTCGTTCGTTCCCCTTTGTCAGCAAGGTGCTCAAGATCAATCTCATTGAGCTGGCTACGAAGGTGATGCTTGGCCTGCCTGTTGAGAAGCCCAGCAAGTCGTTCTTTGATTTCGACTATGTCGGTATCAAGGCTAGTCAGTTCAGTTTCAACCGTTTGCAGAAGGCTGACCCTGTCTTGGGTGTTGATATGTCTTCCACTGGTGAGGTGGGATGTCTGGGTGATGATACCAACTGTGCCCTGCTCAAGTCTATGCTCTCTGTCGGTCATCGTATTCCCGAGAAGACCGTTCTTCTGAGCACTGGTACTACCAAGCAGAAGGTGGCCATGCTCGATGCTGCCCGTATATTGAAGGATAATGGCTATGAACTCTATGCTACAGGTGGTACTAGTCGTTTCCTTGCCGACAATGGGGTAGAGAACACCCTCGTCTACTGGCCCAGCGAGGAAGGTCAACATCCTCAGGCTCTTGACCTCCTGCATGACCATAAGATTGATATGGTGGTCAACATCCCCAAGGACCTCACTGCTGGCGAGCTCACCAATGGTTACAAGATTCGCCGTGCCGCTGTTGATCTCAACGTGCCCCTTATCACCAACGCCCGTTTGGCTTCTTCCTTCATCCGTGCCTTCTGTAGCATCAAACCGGAGGATCTTGCTATCAAGAGTTGGGAGGAATACAAGTAAGAGTAAGACACCGTACAACCCACGTACAACCTACGTACAAACACCGTACAAACACCGTATGAATACGTACACTATACGTAGGCTGTACGGTGTTTGTACGTATAAAGTACGGTATTTTTTGGGGACAACAGGCTCGTGAGTATTTGCCATTTTCACCCCTAAATTGTTTGTTTTTTCGGTTAACCTTGGTATATACAATTTTTTGGTGTATCTTTGTAGTTCACAAATGATGATGGCGGGGTGTTCCTGTCAGAATAACGGTTGAACTATGACATTCTCTATTGTATATGTATTGGCGTGCCTGACGTTTATGATCATAGCCCTCGTCAGGGACAGGATCAAACCTGGACTGGTGCTTTTCAGCGTCGTGGTACTGATGCTCTGTGCAGGAATCCTTACGCCCAAGCAGTGTTTGGAGGGTTTTTCCAACAAGGGTATGATCACCGTTGGCCTGCTGTTTCTGGTCAGCGAGGGTGTACGTCGCAGTGGTGTGCTTGAACGCTTGATATTCAACCTCTTGCCGCACAACAAACCCACTATGATCAAAGCAAAATGGCGTATGCTTCCAGTGGTTTCCTTCATCTCGGCTTTTCTGAACAATACCCCCGTGGTGGTGATATTTGCACCGATGATCAAGAACTGGTGCCGCAAGATGCACCTCAGTCCCACCAAATTCCTCATTCCCCTGAGCTATGCTACTATCTTCGGTGGTATGTGTACCCTTATTGGTACCAGTACCAACCTGGTGGTGGATGGCTTGATACAGGAGACAGGACGTGAAGGTATGTCTATGTTCGAGTTGGGTAAGGTGGGTGTGATCATTGCCCTTGTGGGCTTGCTTTACCTAATCTTCATCAGTCACTATCTTTTGCCGGAAAGTCGTGATACTGAGATAGATATGGAAGGTGCTCCACAAGGAGTAAAGTTTGTGGAGGTAGTGCTTCGTAGCCGTTTTCCAGGTATAGGTAATACCTTGCGCGAGTTTGACTTCTTCCGTCATTATGGAGGGAATGTACATTGTATTCGTCGTGGTGGCGAGATGTTGACGGGTGACTGGATGAATCTGCCCCTCCAAAACCATGATACGCTAATCATTGAAACTGACGACAAGTTTGTCAAGGCATGGGGCGAGAGTTCGGTCTTCCTCATCTCCAGTCACGACCAGAGTGGTGATATGCTGGGTAAGAAAAAGCGTTGGTTTGCCTTCTTCCTGCTGTTTTTCATGGTTGTAGGTGCAACCGTTGGCGAGTTGCCCATGGTAAAGGAGGCCGTTCCTGGATTTAAGTTCGACATGTTCTTCTTCGTCTGCATTACCACGGTCATCATGGCCTGGACCAAGATGTTTAATGCCAAGAAATACAGTAAGTTCGTGTCATGGGATGTGCTTGTCACCATCGCATGTGCCTTTGCAATCAGCAAGGGTATGCAGGAGTCTGGATTTGCAGACTATATAGCCTCTTTTATCATCGAGGCATCACGTACTGTCGGTAAAGCCAATGGTGGCATTTATGCCATGATGGCTATCCTCTTTATCATCACGAACATCTTCACGGAGTTGATTACCAACAACGCTGCTGCAGCCCTCTCTTTCCCCTTGGCGCTGAGTATGTCTAATGAGTTGGGCTGCGACCCCATGCCCTTCTTTATCTGTATCTGTATTGCTGCATCTGCTGCTTTTTCCACACCTATCGGATATCAGACTAACCTCTTGGTGCAAGGAGTGGGTGGGTATAAGTTCACCGATTACGTGAAGGTAGGATTGCCCCTCAACATCATTGTATTCCTGCTCAGTGTCTTCTTGATTCCGCATATATGGCACTTTTAACTCTCTGTTTTTTCATCATGTGAGAATAATTGTTTAACTTTGCATTGAATTAAATAAGGTAAAGAGTGTATGGAGAATATCTATCCCATCTATGATCAAATGATGACACGTGAGGACAAGGAGACACTCCTGGGCCAGCGGGGCGTGATGGTGTGGTTTACCGGACTGAGTGGTAGCGGCAAAAGCACCGTGGCCATGGGTGTGGAGCGCGAGCTGCATCGTCGAGGCATCCTCTGTCGTATTCTGGATGGTGACAATATCCGGGCAGGCATCAATAACAATTTGGGATTCAGTGATGAAGATCGCCGTGAGAATATACGTCGTATTGCCGAAATTGGTAAACTGTTTGTGCAAACCGGCATCGTAACTTTGGCATGCTTTGTCAGTCCTACCAATGAAATACGCCAGATGGCGAAGGAGATAATTGGCGAAGAGGATTTCAAGGAAGTATTCGTCAGCACACCCATAGAGGAATGTGAGCGTCGTGATGTCAAGGGCTTATATGCCCGAGCACGTAGGGGAGAGGTGAAGAACTTTACCGGCATCAGTGCACCCTTCGAGGCTCCTGAGCATCCCGATCTCAGCATTGACACCAGTCAACTCTCGCTTGAAGAGAGTGTCAATGAGGTGCTTCGCCTCGTCCTTCCCACTATTAGACAATCGTAATATTAACACTCCTTTCCCTCAAAAAAACATTCTGTATAATGGAATATAATCTTTCACATCTTCAGGAACTTGAGGCAGAGAGCATACACATCATTCGTGAAGTGGCTGCCGAGTTTGAGAATCCCGTGATGCTCTACAGCATCGGTAAGGATAGCAGTGTGATGGTGCGTCTGGCTGAGAAAGCCTTTGCACCAGGTAAGGTGCCTTTCCCCTTGATGCACATTGATAGCAAGTGGAAATTCAAGGAGATGATCGAGTTTCGTGACAAATATGCCAAGGAGCATGGATGGAACCTCATCGTAGAGAGTAACATGGAGGCTTTCAATGCAGGTGTGGGACCATTTACTCATGGCAGCAAGGTGCATACCGACCTGATGAAGACCAAGGCGCTGCTTGATGCCTTGAATAAATACAAGTTTGATGCTGCCTTTGGTGGTGCCAGACGTGACGAGGAGAAGAGTCGTGCCAAGGAGCGTATATTCTCATTCCGTGACCAGTTCAACCAATGGGATCCCAAAAACCAGCGTCCTGAGTTGTGGGATATCTACAACAGTCGTGTTCACAAAGGTGAGAGTATCCGTGTCTTCCCCCTGAGCAACTGGACCGAACTGGACATCTGGCAATACATCCGTCTGGAGAATATACCCATCGTACCTCTCTACTACGCCAAGGAGCGTCCCTGTGTAGAGATTGACGGCAATCTGATCATGGCCGACGATGATCGTCTGCCAGAGAATCTTGTCCCTCTCATTAAGCCCAGGATGGTACGCTTCCGTACCCTAGGATGCTGGCCTTTGACTGGTGCTATAGAAAGTAATGCTACTACTATCGAAGAAATCGTGGAGGAAATGATGACCACCACCAAGAGTGAGCGTACTACGCGCGTCATCGACTTTGATCAGGAGGCCAGTATGGAGCAGAAGAAGCGTGAGGGATATTTTTAGTTGAGAGCAGTAAATTGATAATTATGCAAGATCGCACTATAGATATCAAGGCATATTTGGATGCCGATGAAAAGAAGGATTTGTTACGTCTGCTGACCGCAGGTTCAGTGGATGATGGCAAATCGACCCTGATAGGTTGTTTGCTGTATCATAGCAAGAAGTTGTACGAGGACCAGTTACAGGCTTTGGAGCGTGACTCCAAGCGCGTGGGCAATGCTGGTGAGCATATTGACTATGCTCTCTTGCTCGATGGTCTGAAGGCGGAACGTGAGGAAGGCATCACCATTGATGTGGCCTATCGCTACTTCAGTACCAATCAGCGTAAGTTTATCATTGCTGACACTCCGGGCCATGAGCAGTATACACGCAACATGATCACAGGTGGGTCTACAGCTAATCTGGCCATTATCCTAGTGGATTGCCGTACGGGTGTCATCACCCAGACGCGTCGTCACACCTTTCTGGTCAGTCTGCTTGGTATCAAGCATATTGTGTTGGCTGTCAACAAGATGGACCTTATTGATTTTGATAAGGCTACCTTCGATCGTATCACTGATGAGTACCTTGAGCTGGCACATCAGTTGGGTATTGAGGATGTCACTTGCTTCCCCCTTTCGGCACTCGATGGCGACAATGTGGTGGAGAAGAGCCAACGTACTCCATGGTATGAGGGACCTGCCTTGCTGGACTATCTGGAGACAGTGCCCATCCATCGTGACCGCAACATGGACGACTTCCGCTACCCTGTGCAGTATGTCCTCCGTCCCAACCTCGATTTCCGTGGTTTCTGTGGCAAGATAGCCAGCGGCAGCATACGGAAAGGTGACGAGGTGATGGCTCTGCCTAGTATGAAGAAGAGCCACGTGAAGAGTATCGTCACTTACGAGGGAGAACTTGATGAGGCATTCTGCCCACAATGTGTAACCATTACCCTGGAAGACGAGATTGATATCAGTCGTGGCGAGATGATTGTGCGACCTGACAATGTACCTTGCATAAGTCGCCATTTTGAAACGATGCTGGTGTGGATGGACGAGCAGCCCATGGATCGCTCGAAGCAATTCTTCCTGAAACATAACACCAACACTGCACGAGCCACTATTGACAAGGTGCTCTACCAGGTGGATGTAAACACCCTGGAACAGCGAGAAACCGATGCTTTCTGCCTCAACGAGATTGGCAAGGTACAGATAACCACTGCCAAGACACTCTTTTTCGACCCTTACAAGGACAACAAGGCTACGGGTGCTTTCATCCTCATCGACCCTATTACCAACAACACCTCGGCTGTGGGCATGATTGTCTCACAACTCCAGATGCAGGATATCAACCAGATGGATATTCCTACGCTCAACCTTGTGAAGTTGGGTATCCCATCTGAGCACTACGAATCTATTGACTTGGCTGTTAGGGAGTTAGGGCGTCAAGGATTGGAAATAAAGGTGATAAAGTAATGGGACTGATAGAATTTAGCAAACTGCCCGTCAATACCCTTGTGGGTGCAGACTGGCGTACATTCAAGCGTGTCACCGAGGGTCAGCATATCTCTGCAGACAAACGTACGAAATACCATCTGACAAAGGCTATTTGTCGTTTGCTAAGCGTAATGACACCAATCCAGAATCGTCGTTATCGCAAGCAACTGGCTGACAAACCTCTGCGTCATGACCCAGTCTTTATTCTCGGTCATTGGCGAAGTGGCACTACCTTCGTGCACAATGTCCTGGCTCAGGATACCCATTTTGGCTACACCACGACATATCAGACGGTGTTCCCTCACTATCTGATGGCTATGCAGTGGCTTTTCAAGCCTATCTTCAGTCGTATCATGCCTAATAAGCGCCCTACGGACAACATGGAGTTGAATGTCAACCAACCACAGGAGGAGGAGTTGGCCCTGCAGAATATGTTTCCCTATTCTTATTACAACTTCTGGGTTTTTCCGGAGAAGATGCAGGAATATTGTGATCGTTTCCTTACAATCAAGGATGCTCGTCCTGATGAACTGGAGGAGTTTAAGGAGCAGTTTATGAAACTAGTCAAACTTTCTCTCTGGAATACTTGTCCCGACCATCCAGATGCGCAGTATCTTAGCAAGAATCCCCCACATACGGGACGTATCAAGACGCTTCTTGAGATGTTTCCCAATGCGAAATTCATCTACCTGATGCGCAATCCTTATACCGTGTTCGAGAGCACGCGTAGCTTCTTCTCCAATACCATACAGCCCCTGCAATTCCATCACATCACAGACGAGCAGATGGAGCAAAATATACTGCGTAACTACGTAGAACTCTACGATGCCTACGAGGAGCAGAAGCAACTCATCCCGGAGGGTAATCTGTTGGAAATCAAGTTTGAAGATATTGAGACTGATGCTTTTTCGCAGACAGAGCGTATCTACCGTGAACTCAACATCCCTGGGTGGGAGGAGGCTAAACCTGCCATTGAACGCTATTTGGACAAGAAAAAGGGCTATAAGAAAAACAAATACGAGTACAATCCTCGCACCATTCAGCTTGTTAATCAGCACTGGAGTCGCATGCTCCGCGAATGGGACTACGATGTGTTGTAGGTCCTGGTTTTCCTAGGACATTCTATTCTTTCCACAACTTTTCCACTAAAGGATTATTGACAAAGCGCTGTGGGATGGGATTCTCCTTTTTCCCGACAAAATAGCAGAGGGACTTGTCAGTCTTTAAGGCTTGAAGGGCAGGGTATACGCCTTGCTCTGGGGTCTTGATAAAGGGACGGAAGAAAATATCTGCCAGACGATCGTACCAACGATCCATATTAATCATGTTACTATCCACAACTCCTGGATCTGCCACATTGATGTGTAGTTCAGGATGATGTTTTGCCAGACCTATGGCGTAGTACATTAAGGCCAGTTTTGAACTGGCGTAGGTAGAGAGTTGACCGAAATCCTTAGGACGCATTTGTTGCCAATCTGCAGTAAGGTGTGCAAACTTCGTAGTGAGCGACACCATAATGACGATGTGTGCACCTATGGGCATGAGGGGCAAGAGGAGATTGGTGAGCAGACGGTTGCCCAGATAGTTGGTGGCGAAATCCATCTCTATGCCATCCTCGGTCAGTGTGTAGCGATGTGCCTTGACTCCAGCATTGCAGAATAATTCCGTAACCTTTTGACCCTCAAGCATCTGTGCGAATGCACGGATGGAGGAGGGAGAGGAGAGTTCCAGGGGCATCACCACGATGTCAGCATCAGGTTGCTCGGTAAGAATCTGCTGACGAAGAGACTCTGCTTTCTTGACGTTGCGGCATGCCATGATGACACGATAACCTTCAGCTGCCTTGACACGAGTTGCAACGGCCCCCATGCTACCCGTTGCACCGGTGATGATGACTACTTGATGCTGCGCAGTTCCTTCCATAGTTTTTCGGGGATATCATTGCAGTTGTGGCAACAGATCATTTTGTCAGAATACATACGTGCCATGCAGTAGTCACGATGGTCGCATGCGCTACGAGTAGAAAGGTCTCCCTCGCGAAGTTTGTTGACAAATTCGGGGTCGTTGACCAAGGCACGGGCTATCTGTACTGTCTCAAAACCTTCGTTGAGAACACGCTCAATACCCTCACGCGATACCAGTCCACCTACGTAGGTGAGAGGTGTGTTGGGCAAGGCCTCGCGGAACTTCTTGGCATTTTCCAGGAAGAAGCACTCCTGGTATTCGTACTGTTTGATCATCCACTGTCCGAAGAGAGAGATGACAAGTTTCTGAGGCCATGACTTCAGGGGCATGTAGTAAGCCATCGTCTTTGTTGGGATGCGACCACGCATGACAGCCATGGGAGCCTTACTCACGAATCCGGCAGAGAGGACGATGCTGTCAGCACCATGCTTGTGAATCTCTTTGGCAATCTCGATGCTCTCAGGCACTTGAATGCCACTCTTGAAACCATCCTCCATGTTGTGCTTTACGAGCATCGCCATGCCGTACTTCTCACACTTCTCCTTAGCCTCGTCGAGACACATGTTCATGAAGCGCATACGGTTCTCCAACGAGCCGCCATACTCGTCGTGACGATGGTTGGTGTAGGGACTGAGGAACTGTGAGATGAGGTAACCATGACCGGCATGAACTTCAACAGCATCGAAGCCTGAACGGTGGCAAATCTCCACGGCACGACCAAAATCCTTGGCTATCTCGGGCAACTCCTTGCGACGAAGTCCACGAACGAGGGTAGGCGAGTAGAGGTTAAAACCGTAGGATGCACCCACGGGGAAGCAACCTGCTGTAAACCAGTGCGTCATGTTGCCACAATGTCCCAGCTGTATACCTACCTTGGCGCCCTCTGCATGGATGGCGTCAGTGATATCCTGTAGTCCGGGAACAATCTCATCGCGCAACCATAGTTGGCTATTAAAGGAGATGGCTCCGCGACTGATGGCTGCGTATGCCAGGGTGGTCATACCCACGCCGCCCTTTGCTACGCTGACGTGGTAGTCCTTCAGGTCCTGTGTAGGTCCGAAGTCCTTTCCCATTGACTCGAAAGCAGCTGCACGAATAGTACGGTTGCGAAGCTCGATAGGGCCGAGCTTGTATGGTGTAAATAGTTTTGAATCCATTTTATTTGAACTTGTTGTAATCTTTCTTTGTTGTTGCCTCCCATATTTCCATTGCATCATCGTAGGTTGGTGGTGGCGTATAGAGGTCCTCTTCGGGTTTCTGACGAAGAGACATGGCCTGTGTGGGACAGGTAGAGACACACAGACCACAACCCAGGCAATCATCAGTCTTAATCTCGACACGGCGTGAGAGTTTGCCCTTACAATTTGGTGTCTTGGCCTTCTTCTCCTGTTTGATATAGCCGAAGGGACAACGACTCACGCACTTGCCGCAGGAGATACACTTGTCATAGTCTATCTCGCAGTAGTGATTGCTCCAGATACTGTTGGCAGGACCAGGGAACATCGAACGCATACGTAGCATACCACAACCGCATCCGCAGCATGAGCAGAAGTTTTCTCCCTCCTGAGAGTTTGTAGCTTGGATGATACGTCCGTCCTTCTCGCCTTCGCGAAGGATGGCAAGAGCCTCTTCCTTGGTTATCTCACGTCCGATACCCGTCTCGATGTAATAAGTTGCGTAATCGTCCGTCTCGATGCATGTTTCAATGGGGTGGTTGCATTTATTACCGGGGATGCTGCGGTCCATCATGCGACATACACAATGACCTACGGCAAAACGTGTGTGCTTGTCGAGCATTGCTTCGATATCATCGTAGGGTTTGATGACCGAACCCTTGACCATGCCTGGATGCTGAGGAATAGTGCGGTAAAAAGGCATTGTCTGCGTCATGCGTTTTCCCCAACGGGAAGTGGCCATATACATCGCTGTATAGTAAAGCCACGACTTGCCTTCTCCTGAACGACTTCCTTGCCACTCGAGGAATCCCATAACGAAAGGAAACTGCCCGTATTCATCACCACGCTCACGATGACGACGGAAGATAAGTCCGCGATTCGCCATACGATCCAGTTTCTCCTTGGCCTCCTCGATGGTAAAACCATTCTTTTCGGCATATTCCTCCGCCGTCTCATAACGCTTTCCCATCAAGAGGAAATCCTTGGCATCCTGCTCGCTGAATATCTTCTTGATCAAGAGAATGTCTGCGCCCAAAAAGGATTTTGGGAAACCGTATGATAGTTCGTCAATGCGCTTAAGTAAGTCTCTGTAAAGTCCCATAGTGATAATTAAAGATAGGAAGAAAACTGATCAGTCAACCAATTGACAACCGCCTCCATGCCCTCACCATTCTTCACACAGACGGGGAAGATACGGAGGTCATCGTTGAGACGGCGTGTGTTGTGTTCCAGGGCTTCAAAATTGAAGTCGAAGTAGGGTGCTACGTCCATCTTTGTGACGATGACTGCCTTGGTGACGGTGAACATCAGGGGGTACTTGATACACTTGTCATCACCCTCTGGGATGCTGAGAAGCATGGTGGCAAGAGTAGCGCCAACGTCAAATTCGGCAGGGCAAACCAGGTTGCCGACATTCTCCACGATGATAATGTCAAGGGCATCGAGAGGCATCTTCTTCAGAGCCTCCATGACCATGGCAGCATCAAGATGGCAACCACCACCGGTGCGTAACTGTACCGTGGGTACTCCTAATGCTTGCATCTTCTCTGCATCGACGGTGCTCTCGATATCAGCCTCGATTACTCCGAAACGATACTGCTCGCCCAAGCGTTGGATAATGTCTATAATGAAGGTTGTCTTGCCACTTCCGGGGCTCGACATGATATTCCAAAGGAAGACTTTCTTCTCCTTCAACAGGTCGCGCACCTCCTGTGCATCTCCTTCGTTCTCAGCAAGGATGCATTCCTTGAGGTCTATGTATTCTAATTCGGTCATTATGTTTCTTTTTTAACGATTTCTATTCCTACGATTCTCAGTTCGTTGCCACTAAGCATGTTGCCGTATTCGTATCCGCATGAGGGACAATGAACGTCAAACATGTTCGCGCGCGTTATATTATAATGTGTATGGCAGCGCCCACATTCGGCTTCGCCATCCTTGTCACGTATCTCAATGAGCGACCCTTCAGCTATGGTACCACGCGAGATGTAATCCCAGTACTTCTGTACGTATTCGGGAATGAAATCCTGCAGCACCCCAATCTCCAGCACCACGCGATTGATGGCAGCGGCATCCACGCTTTCGGCCTTGCGCATGACGGATTTGAAGATGCCCTTTGTCAATGGAAGCTCATGCATACTGCCAACTTATTTTTAGCTAAACATACTGTCGACGTAGAAGGCTTTTGCCTCCTTGTAGGTACGGTCAGCATGTTTTTGAGCCGTAACCTTGAGGTTCTCCTGCAACCATTCTTCGGAAACAGGTGAAGGAGCCCAGTTGGCATTCTCCACCGTGTCGCAGTGGAAGAGTTCGCGGTAACGTTTGTTGATGGCTTCGTACTTCTCGCAGTAGCAGGTGAAGAACCCCTTGATGTCGTTCGTCACAAAGGGTTTGTCCAGGGGCATCTGCTCTATCTTGCGGTAATTATAGCCACCCTTCTTGTTGACGTGCCAGCCCCAATCCTCGAGGAATCCGATATCGAAAGCATCTGCGGGGCAGAAGAAGGAGCAGCGCATGCACATCAGGCAATTGTGATGGAAATGGAATTCACCCTTTTCGTCCTTGTAAATATTCTGCGTGGGGCAACGCTTGATGCACAGTCCGCAGTTGGTGCATTTATTGGTATCTACATGGTAGAGGAATGAATTGACGTCACCTCCGATGTATTGCGGACGGGCAACTGTTGTCACTACGAAGCGTGCCCAACGTGTGTAGGGCTTGAGGTTCGGAATGCGATGTTGTACTTCATACACCATGATTTCGAGCAACTTCTTGTTCATCTCCATCATCTCACGAATACAGTAGTCGTCGAAGGGGAAATGGATGTTGTAGGGCATCATAAAGTGATACTCGTTTTCCACCACAACCTTGTCTTTGCGCAACTTGCGAAGGATATATTTTGATGAGGCGTCGTTGGCATGGTACGTCTCGCCAGAATTCTTGTAGATGAAGACACGTTTTCCGGCAGGGAATTTCTGTGCACGGATGAACTTCAGGAAGGCATAGGGTGCAGCGAAGCCATAGATAGGGCAACCCAGTCCCACGATATCGTAGGTCGAAAAGTCCAAGGCCTCAATTTTGAGTGGATCAATTTCGTATGTTGTCACAGTCCATCCTTCGTCCTGCAGACGCAGCTTCACTTTCTCTGTGATGTAGCGTGTGTTGAAAGTACCTGTATAATAGAGGAGGAGGCAATTCATGATTATTTCGTAAAGTGTTTGATATGAGCCTTGATGCCACCCTCGTTAGTTTTGCCCTTATTTTTCTTGAAGAGGTCAAGGAAGGTCGTTTTGCCCAGGGTCAAGATGTTGACCAGACCGCGCAGTTCGAAATATTCGTAGCATCGCGTATAGCCTATCCTGCAAATCCTCCATTGGATGGTCGTACTGTTGTCATTCTCTGAGGAGGATTGGTGTGCTTGCTTGATGTAGTCCACGTCATATATGGCTGTGCCGTGTAGTTTGGCAAGGAACTTGCGATGCAGGAGGAAATCCTCGAGATACCATTTGGCATGCGCTGTCGTAGGGCTTTGTATATCTATCTCGCCAGCATGGATGAGATGGCTTGAGGGGATGTCAGTAGTCATCACGCTGCGCAGGAATGCCATCACATTGTCACGTCCCTTGTATGATTCATGAGCATTGTCGTAGGCGGCATCCACATCCTGTGTAAAACATGCCTCGATGCCGTCGAAATCACGGCAGTCCAGACAGCGCTGGTATCGGGCCTGCAGACAGCGGATAGACTCGATGTCCTCCAGTCTGTTGATGCGCTCTTCCAATGTCATTTCTGCTGGATTCATCATTGTTTTTCGGCTTTCTTGATGATGCTGACACGACCTGTATTGCCGTCGATGGTAATCTCGTCACCCGTCTGGATGAGGGTCATGGCATTGCTGACATTCACCACGGTGGGAAGGGCATATTCACGTGCAACTACGACACCATGCGAGAGGGCCGAACCGATCTCCGTCACCAGTGCGGCTATGATGCTGTAGTAGGGAGACCAACCAATATCGGTACACGTGGTAACCATGATTTCACCCTCTTTCAGGAGCGATGCATCCTTCTCATCATGTACTACACGGGCGATACCTGTAGCTATACCGCGAGAAACGGGAGTGCCCTGGAAAGTAGTGTTGTTACCATCCAGTTCGGGCTCCACCATGGGTTGGGGAACGCCCTGCTGAGCGTAGGGGAATTTCAGTTTCTGCTGCTGTGGGAAGATGCGTCGGCGAGCCATGGCCTTCTTCACCAGCGACTGATCGCCCTGAAGCAACTGTCCCACTTCGTCCTGCAGGAGGAAGTAGATGCAATCCACTTCGGGCAGCAATCCTGCCTCGGTCATCAATTCGGCCAGTTTGCGGTAAGCCTGCTTGAATTGGTCGAGTACGTAGATGGTGCGCGACTTGGTGTATTCACGGTAGCAAACACCCTTGCGAGCCTTGTTGATAAGCCCCATGATATACTTGCGCTTCATGCCGCTCGAGTAGTGGCTGAGCAGTTCGTCAGCGTATGTGGTCCAAGGTTTTTCTTCTCGCTCTGTGGTCTTGCCTACGGTCACAAGCACACTGCGTAGACTGGTGTAGAATGATTCGAGATTGTCACGCCAGGGTTTACTCATAATCTCGGGCTCACGCAGACCTCGGAAACCGTGACGCTTCATAAACTCTGCATATTCCTGGCGTATAGCCTCGCTTGCCTCTTGTTCGAAGTAGGTACCCAATTGCTCTATGCCATACTGTTGCACCTCAGGCTTCTCCTTTACCATATTCTCGGCCAGCTGGCGCATCATGCGCAGGACGTTGGCACTTTCAAACTCCTCATTCTGAGTCAGACAGCCTGCCACCAGAGCCTTGAAGGCATCCTTGTTGTCAAAGTCTTTCTCCAGTTTGCCTAACATTGCACTCTGTCCGCCACTATAGTAGGAAGCACGATAATGCCAGTATTGAGCCCAGTTGAGGTATTGGAAATTGTCGATGATCTGCTTGTATATACCGTGCATGTCCTGTGTGAGGTCGAAATGCAGCTCCTTCACCACCTTGTCCATGCCCTCCTTGGCCACGTTTCCGCCGAAGACTATCTTGCCGAAACGCCAGGTGTTGCGCAGTCGTTTCCAGAAGGGAAGATTCTTCATGTCATTGCCAGGCAATCCCTCGAGCACCATACCACAGATAGACTCGTCGCTGGTCTCCTTTGTGGTGCCGTAAGTAGTGTGATTGACACGGTAGATGCTGGTCATGTTGAAGAACATGTGGTTGTAGTAAGATGCCAGATAGTAATAGGGAGGAACATCCTTGCCCGTGCATCCAATCTCGATGTAAGTCTGTTTTACACCCCAGTCCAGGGCATACATATTGGTGCTGAGATTCAAGGGTGTGACAGCCCCAGGCATTACCTCGCCGATGTTTCCGGTGGTGTAGACAAAGTCCGTGGCGTCAAGGTCGCAGTCCAACTCGTTCATGGTCACCGATTCGCTGATGGTGATAGGACGGGCCTGCAACCATTGTATGGCCCCTTTCTTGTCGATGGCCCATTCAAGGTCCATGGGCATGCCAAACAGTTCCTCGGCACGTTTGCCCTCACTACCAAGCGTGATAGCCTCCTTGCGGTTGAGGATGGAGTGTGCGGGCATATTCTCTATCTTATTCCCTCGAACGCGATACTGCTGTGCTGACATCTTGCCTGACACGAGGTTCTCGCCCAGACCGGGCACTGCCTCAACCAGTACGAATCCGGGACGCATCGGGGCGCGAGAGAAGATAACGCCGGCGCATTTGGCTTTCACCATCTCCTGTACTACAACGGTCATCTTGCACTCGGCAGAGCGAAGGAATGTGGTACTGTAGTGCTCGGCAGTCTTGTTGTGGAGGGACTCCACGCACGCCTTGGCTGCCTCCTTAAGGGCATCGGCCCCTTGGACATTCAGGAAGGTGGAGAACTGACCGGCTGCACTGAAATCCATGCCATCTTCCAGTGTGGCACTCGAACGTACGGACACCTCGTCCATACCCAATTCCTTATATTTCGCTACGGCTGTCTCAAATGTCTCGTCATCATCAATGTCTGTGATGATGAATGCCTTGGGCACCTGAAAACCAAAATGTATCAGTTGGTACAATCCGCGGGCCTTACCGCCCACTTGTGGCAGCAGTTCCTCGGGAATTGATTGTATATCAAATATTTTTGTCATGTTTCTGATTATTTTATCACGGGACCTATCCAGCGCGTCTTGTCCCTGTTCCATCCGTATTCAATGCTGCCACGGGCCTTCTGTCCGTTGATCTCAAATTCACCTACACCCTCGTGGAAATAGTAGTTGCCATTGTCGAAGGTGGTGATAAGATCCTGTTGGCGAGTGGCTTTGATGGTAATGGTCTGGCCGTTGTTAAAGGTGCATTCCACCTCGAATACCTCAGGTCCGACACCATCGCTAAAATCACCTTTAAGCACCTTGAAGTCTATCAGACTGTAGTTTTTGTCAAAGCCCACGTTACTGTATCCGCAGAATATCTGCTTCACCTTGGGATAGCTGACGGTGCTGAAGTTAAAACCCTCCCCGTTCTCGGTCTGGCCTACGAGCCAGATGTGGTCGTCCATGTTGTTCCAGTCACGCTTGCCGAAAGCACGGTCGCGGTGTGCCGGCATGTCAAACGCCTGCTCTTTTCCATCCAAGGTGATGCTACCCACAAATTTGCCTATCTGTTCATAGTGGCGTTGCGTCAGTTTGTATTCAGCCTTTCCGTCCATGCCCGTCTCTCCGCCACTTTCCTTGAAGAATTCCTTATTCCACTTGGCACGTGCGTAGGCCTGTGCCATACCACGGAAATCGGAATGCTGCATGTGGTCGTGGATGGGGTAGGTGGCATAGTAGTCAAAACTGAAACGGCAGGGCAGCAGTTGTCCTGTCTTCATGTCGTTAATGTCGCCGTCGTACCACACCTTGAAGTGCTTCTCAGGTTCGATGCATTCCACGTGCAGGGGGCAGTTTGCGGCAGTATATTGCTGGCGTTCAGTGCCATAGAAGGTACCATCGGGCTTTACATAGATGACAAACACCTCTCGCAGATCGGGATTGCGCATACCCAGTCTTAGGATCAGACTGGTGCCATCCATGTGGTTGCCACCAAAATAGTAGCTGTTGTTGATCATCGGACCTGCCTCTGGCGGCAACACAAATACGTCATTCTTCCTGCCGTCAAACGGTTCGGATTTGCGTTTGTGCTTCATCATGGCCAGCATGATGGCATTCTTTATTTTGAATTTTAAGCTCATGATTGGTTTGTATATGGAGCGTTTTGGTTAGCTTTCAGCTTTAGAACCATCCCCACTTGCGGACAAGTCTCAGCAGCCATACGGGCAAGATGGGTACAAGGTTCAGGATCTTGGTAAAGAATCCGGGTGTTATTTCGTGCTTGCCCTTAAACATAGCGTTTACACCCTTCTCTGCCAGCTTCTCGGGACGGATGATAGCACCAACGGCCAGACCCGTCTTCATGGCATTGGCATCGAGGTTGTAGAGTGGGGTAGCCACGGCACCTGGACGGACACAGGTCACGTTGACACCTTTCTCGCGCAACTCAATGTGGGTGGAACGTGAGAAGAGTCTCAGGAAACCCTTGGTGGTGGAATAGGTTGACATGCGCTGGATGCCGTAGTTGGAGGTTACGCTGCTCATGTTCAGGATGTAACCCTTGTGGCGCTCCTTCATATCCTGACCGAAATAATAGACCAACATGGCTGGAGTCACCATGTGTAGGTTGAGGATTAACTGTGTGAATCCTGCTGAGTCGTCCAGGAAGTCTTTGTCGTGGTATACTCCGGCATTGTTGATGAGCACCTCTACCTCCAGTCCGGTTTCCTTGCACCAGTCATACAGTTCCTTTGCTGAATCCTGCTTGCCGAGGTCCTGCAATCTGGGTATGATGTCTATCTGGGGGAATTGCTTCTTCAGGTCCTCTGCTTTGCTGAAGATGGCCTCTTCGTTGCTGACGACTATCAGGTTGTATTGTCTGCGAGCCATCACCACGGCATATTCATATCCTATGCCCGAACTGGCTCCTGTTACCAATGCATACTTGTTCTTCATTGCGTGTGCGTAGATTATTTTTATGCAAAGGTAGCACTATATATTCACTTTTTATAAAAAAAACGAAGGGAATGTCGGTAAGAACCGATATTTCCTTCATTTTTCCCGCATTCATCGAGGATTTTCAGATTTCAGCGATGGTTGATTATTTGGCATAATTGCTTAGAATTTCCAACCAAGTCCCATGAAAAGTCATACATGATAAATGAAAAATGGAAAGTAGGGGTTGCCTTACTTTCCATTTTCAACAATCTATACCTTAATCAAAATCTAATCCTATTTACTTCCTTTTTCTATATAAACCAATCAATTTACATATACAATTAATCTACCTTACCTTACCTTACCAATTATCTTTTTCGTATTTATACCAATCTCTTTTCTTAAATACTTTCAACCTCCGAGCCTCACGGCCATCTGAGTGAAGTTGTTGTTTTTCTTTTCTGATGCAAAGTTAGGATGTTTTTAGTAAACTAAGCAAAAATAGTCACTTCTTCTATCAGAAAGTGCTCTTTAATTGATATATATCAAGTGAAATGTGTTATTTTCTGTCGAATCGTTGCTATTTTATGACTTTTACTTACTGTTTGGTAGTTTTTGGCTGCTTTTCTGATTAGTGCTGAAGATTTCCACAAATACCTATTTTATAATTTATAAGTTTGAAATCGTGTGAAAGTAGAGTGCCATATTTGTTTCTTAATATCTTC
>DCIS01000010.1 GCA_002317475.1 Prevotellaceae bacterium UBA1720
TCGGACGAGGCACGCCAGATAGGTGCTGTCAACGTCATCCGTATCACACGTCAGCATGACGGGAAGGCCTACCTGAAGGGATACAACAGCGACATCATCGGTTTCATGGACAGCATACGTCCTCTGCTCAAGCCCACACATCGCAAAGCCCTCATCCTGGGTACAGGAGGTGCTAGCAAGGCTATCCGTGTAGGACTGGAGAAGCTGGGATTGGAATGGCGCTACGTCAGTCGTCGTCCCGCAGAGGGACAATTCACCTACGAGGATATCGCCCCCGAGGTGATACGCGAATGGTCCGTCATTGTCAACTGCTCCCCTGTGGGTATGTTCCCCCATGTCGACGAGAGTCCTGCCCTGCCCTATGAAGCCATGACTGCCGACAATCTGCTGTTCGACCTCGTCTATAATCCTCTGGAAACACAATTCATGCAACGAGGTGCAGCACATGGTGCTACGGTCAAGAACGGACTTGAGATGCTTCACCTCCAGGCTTTGGCCAGTTGGGATTTCTGGCACGAGGAACATTGACCTTTTCAGACAAATGGATGCAACAGAATAACAAAGTACCGGACCTGCCCAACAGCAAGTCCGGTATTTTTTTCGGGACGTGAAAGAATGTCGGAAAAAAAACGTCAAAGGGGTAATGATTCTTTCCACTGAGTCGTTAATAAGATAGAACCCCTCAAAAAGAGACAATGACAGACGAACAATTCGACCAGATATTTCGAAGGGAATATCCCCGACTCTACAGACAGGCCTACTCCATGTTGCGCAACGTGGAGGAATGCCGGGACATTGTGAGTCAGGTGATGGTGGGCCTCTACGAACGACCTCCTCGCAAGACTGATGATCAGCAAGCGCTGGCTGCTTATCTCTCGCGAGCTGTCAGGAGTAGATGTCTGGACCATATCGAGCATCTGAAGATAGAGCAACGTGCACAAAGACTCTATCCACTGGACTTCCAGTTACAGATGGACAACGACCTGGCAAGGGAGTCGAGACTAAAGGAGATATGGAGATTCATCAATGAGCAACTCACACAGCAGACTCGTCAGATACTGCTGCTGCGATATGATGAAGACCTGTCCTATCAAGAGGTCGCACAACGGTTGCAGGTCAGTGTTTCGGCTGTCAACAAACATGTATCTGAGGGGTTGAAGAAATTACGCGAACATTTTAAGAAAGAATCATGAAACGAGAATACTACGAAGAGGAAATGATGGTGATAGAAGCCATCACGAACCAGAAAAACGACAAAGAGATAGGGATGCCAGACGTGGAGCAAGAACTGCGACGCGTGAAGCAAATGGCCAAGAGGAAGCAGTCATTCACCATAGGATGGCAACGCATAGCTGCCGTCATAGCCCTTGTACTATCCATAACAGGCCTGACCTGGGCATTCATATATTATCAGAAACAGGAGTCCGCAATCACCATTGCAGCAGAGCAACCCATGACAGAGGATACCAATCCTGTAATTGAGCAGGAAGATACTATAGAAGTGAAAGTGTCAAAGGTTCTTACTCTATCCTACGACAAGGCATCATTGGAGCAGATAGTGGTTGACCTCACGGCATACTACCACCTGGAGAAACCAGTGTTTGAGCATAAGGAGACTGCAAGGAAGTGCAAGATGCACGTCACCATCAACAAAGAGGCGAGCATCGAGGAGGCAGTAGGACTGCTCAATCAATTTGGCAATATCCGAATAGATCTGGTTGATAATAAACTCATCGTGAAATAACCTTCGTGCCCTATGAAAAAGTTCATATTTCTGTGTCTGGCATTCCTTGCCAGCCTAACCACTGTGACCGCACAAACGGAGAATGAGGATATTTCACTTGACCTACAGGACACCAATCTGGCCGATGCCTTGCTACGCATTGACAGTGCCAGCACGGACAAGCATATACAGTTTATCTACAACGAACTGGAGACAATGCCTGTACATACACGTTTTGCACACCTGAGTACCGAGGTGGCCATTCTCCAGGCCATTGGCAACCTACCAGTATATGTACTCTTCACCCCAACGGACATATTTGTGGAGAGCCAAGATCATGAAGGGGAAAGCAAGATAGCCAATATGATGGATGGCACAAACCGCTTGACACAACTGCAGGAGGTTACGATCAAGAGTACAAAGACCGTCTTCGATCGTGGCTCACACCTGACCGTCATTCCCTCCCAGCAAGACATCAAGGCCTCTGACCGCTTCATCATGCTACTCTCCCTGCTACGTTTGCCAGGACTGAGAGTTGACCCTGCCCTGGGAAAGATCTCTGTTGATGGCGGCACTCCAGTACTCATGGTCAATGGCAAGGAGCGAAGCAGGGAACGTGTCAACAACCTCGACCCAACGAAGATACTGCGCATCGAATACTCCAACAACCCCGGCATTCGTTACCTGGACCGAGGGGCAACAGGCATCATCAACATCGTGTTGCGCGAGGCAGAGGATGGTGGTTCGGTATATACGCATGCCGAGTCTGCCTTTACCACCGGTTTTGTAAATACTTATGCCAATGCATCCTACCACAAAGGACGCTCGGAATTCGTGCTTGAATACAACCTAAGCCATCGCGACTATGACGATGACCCACTGACGCTCAGCGAGAAGTTCATCGCTCCTGATATCAACATTTCACGAGACAACAAGGGAAACGCGCTCATGAGCTACGTGAATCAGAATATAGGGGCTGAATACACCTATCAGCACAACGACTCAACGATGTTTGTGGCCTCATTTGGCACAAATCTTCATAATTTCCACAATCGCACAGAGTCAGATGTCCAGATCAGCAAGAACGGTCTGACGCACAGCTATGACCTCTACTGGAAGCGTCATACGCTACAGAATATGCCTAAGCTCGACCTCTACTTCAAGCACACGATGAAGCATCAGCAGGAAATAGAACTGAACGTGGTGAACGAATGGGCCAGCAACAAGATGAACACCCTGCAGTGTCAGACGTTTGCAGACGACCAGACGACACGCTATCCCGTCAATGTAAGGAACACGGGATGGGCACTGAGCAGCGAGGCCGTCTACAGCAAACAAATGGGCAAGCACAAGGTTCGCGCAGGCATACAATATCAATACAACTATGCACGAAACGACTATGAGGAACAGGACTTCGTAAGCCGAATGCGCAAGAACAACGCATACGCCTTTGCCGAAATGCAAGGTCAGTTGAGCAAGGACGTCAACTATAGCATAGGCACAGGAATCAAGGCTTTCAAAGTGAATGAGAACCAGGCAGATAAGTTCTATCTGAGAAACCTTTCGATGGCTCGGCTGGGATGGCGTATGAACGACCATTGGACGTTGGTGGGAGATGCCAGTTACGTGCCTCACCTACCCTCCCTGAGCGACCTCACCACGGTCTTTCAACGCAATGACGACATAGAGGCCGTGCAAGGCAATGCCGACCTGAAACCTTCAAACAGTCTGGGCACACATCTTACAGCCAGGTATCAGTCGGGCAAGGCCTTCTACGCCAACGTATATTTCGGCAACGAACACACCTTTGATGCGGTGCTGACAGACACGAGATATGACGAGGCTACGGGATACTTTGTCAACCAACCCCAGAACTCGATCTATTTCAACGCTATGTGGCAACAGGTGGAGCTGGGCGTAAAGGACCTATGGAAGCACCTGACCGTATCACTGGACGTGGCATGGAAGCATCAGGAGAGCAAGGGTGCGGACTTCCACTATGTGCGACGTTTCGTGCGTAGTGACATCAATGCATCGTATGTATACAAGAAGTTTGTTGCGGGATGCGGTTTCAATATCACGCCCGACTGGGACCTCATAGGAGAGACTTATAACAGAGCTGAACGCCAGCAGTATATCTACGCACAGTATTCGGTGAAGCAATGGGCATTCAACCTCACCTGGCATTGTCCGTTTAACACGCAGGGCTACGTGTACAAGAGCGAGTGCTGGAGCAAGGTACATCCACTTTCACACAGCAACAACATCGGCAACAATGGCAACATGATCGTGCTTGGCGTAACATGGAAAGCCAACTTCGGCAAGTCATTCAAGAAGGGCCAGAAGACACTGCAGAACGGTGGTTATGATAGTGGAATAGTGAGATAAGGTAGTTTTTTCTGCTCCCCAGTGTAGTTATTACAACATGTATTGCGTCAAATAGTAGAAATGTCCGTTTTATACAAACGTAATCCGATTGTAATAACTATATTTGCAAAAAAATAGAAATTATGAGTTCACTATAAAAAGTCGGC
>DCIS01000083.1 GCA_002317475.1 Prevotellaceae bacterium UBA1720
TGTGAGCTCTGCGGCTGCATCAACGGATATGACCATGTCAAGGTCGTGGGTGAACGTCTTTCCGTTCATGAGAACCGCGGCAAGGAGAAGGAAATCCGTAAGGTCAACATAGTTGAGTTTGACAAGGAGTGGTTCAAGGGAAGGGAAGTGATATGCTTTGACGACATCATCACAAAAGGCCATTCCTATGCGAACTACGCCAATCAGTTGGAATCATTGGGAGCAAGTGTACTTGGAGGCATGTTCCTCGCTCGCACCCATTATAACGTAAATAGCTAATGAATATGGATCCGAAATTCAGCGAGGCAGCTACGGCTGCCTTTACGGGACATCGTTTCTTCGATTTCTCGCGTAAAGAGGAGGTCAAGGCACGGCTAACGGCAAGTGTCCTGGATGCCTACGAGCATGGTATCACCAGGTTCATGACCGGCATGGCCGTTGGCTTTGACATGCTGGCAGCCGAAGTGGTGCTGTCTATGAAGGGTCTCTGTCCTGGAATAGAGCTCATGGCAGTTGTCCCTTATTCAGGTCAGGCTGAGAGGTTCAGCGACTATAACCGCCGTCGTTACGATGCTCTTTTGGCCCAAGTAGATGAGACTATCGTACTCAGTGACCAGTACTATACCAGATGCTTTCTGGAGCGTGACCGCTTCTTGGTTGAGCATTCCTCGATGCTCATTGCCTGCTATGACGGTAGGGAGAAGGGTGGTACGTTCTGGACTGTCCGGCTGGCTGAGAGTCTGGCACGGAGGGTAGTAAATGTATATTAACCAATAACCGCTTTGTATGGATGATCTATTGAGTGTCATCCTGTTTGTGGTTCTTTTTGCTGTTCTGAAACCTGTTATCAAGGCCATCCTGCGTGGCTTTGGCAGCTCAGATCACCATAGAGACCGCTAAACAGGAGTAGTTTCATATACCTTTGTCGTTCGTAGTGTTTGAAAAAGAAAACAGACACTACCGGATAGGTGTGTCTGTATGCCAAGGTGCATATGTGCCAGGACGGTTGGCTTCTGATATTTCAGAATGCCGTGAACTGGACTTTGGCCGTCAAAGAAGTTATTTCGCGATTTCTCTAAGCAGGTGTCTGATTGCAGCGACTGGATGATACCATATCATACGGGGACCGGCATAGCGCATGGCCTCACGTATCTTCCCCTTCATCTCTGGCTTGTAGCAGTGGATAGGACACTTCTTGCAGGTAGGTTTATGTTCTCCGAACTTGCAATGGTCCAGACGTTGGCAGGCATAGTCGAGCAGGGCAGAGCACTCTTCGCAAAGCCCTTTGTCTGTATGCTTCTTCCCATGGCAGTAAATCTCCATCATCTGCCTGACGGTTCTCTTCTCTTGATCTATGCGTGTCATCTGATAATCGTTTCGTTCTCCGTCTTTGATATCAAAAAGAGAGCGAGTATCTTGATTCGTCATTTGTTCTTACCGTATTCACTTCCAGGGTCAGCTGCCATGGAATAGCTCTCTGACTCCATGTATTCGTATGGTTTAGGAAGTACTGTGCTGAGAGGCTGTTCCTCTTTCCCTACTTTCCCCCTAAGTCTTTCTTTCAGGAGGGTGTTGCGCTTGCTTACCGTCAGGTTCCTGATGGCGTAGGAGAGTGCCTTGGTCTGACCGATGAGCACACATACCTTTTTGGCTCTGGTTATGCCGGTATAGATAAGGTTCCTCTGCAGCATCACGAAATGGGTCATCATCACGGGGATGACCACGATAGGGTATTCCGATCCCTGACTCTTGTGGATGGTGGTGGCATAGGCCAGCACTACCTCGTCCAGCTCGGATGCCTCGTACTCGACAAGAGTGTCATCGAAGTTGATGGTAATGGTACGGTCCTCCATGTTGACCTTCTCGACGGTTCCTATGTCCCCGTTGAAGACGTTCTTGTCATAGTTGTTTCGTACCTGCATGACTCTGTCACCGAGCTTGTATGTCGTTCCTCCACGGCTGATTCCTAAGTTTGATGTGTTCAGCGCCTCCTGCAGCATCATGTTAAGGTTGCCGGCACCGATGATGCTTCTCTGCATCGGAGTGAGCACCTGGATGTTGCTCAGTGGCTGGTTGTATGCTTTGGGAAGACGCTCCTTCACGAGCTTCACTATCTTCTGTGCTGCAACCTCAGGGTCTTCCTCCTTCATGAAGAAGAAGTCGGTGTTCATGCCGTTGCTGATGTCTGGGAACTGTCCCTTGTTGATGGCATGGGCACTCATGATGATACGGCTGCTCTGTGCCTGGCGGAAGATCCTGGTGAGCCTTATCACCGGAATCATCTCAGAGTCTATGATGTCACGAAGTACGTTGCCTGCTCCTACACTCGGCAGCTGGTCAATGTCTCCGACAAGCACCAGACGCATGTTGTCAGGCACTGCCTTCATGAGGTTGTACATCAGTATGATGTCGATCATGGAGCACTCGTCCACAATGAGCACATCTCCTTCCAGCGGGTTCTCTTCATTACGCTTGTAGCCATCCATTGGGTTGTACTCCAGCAGACGGTGTATGGTCTTAGCCTCCATGCCGGTGGCCTCGCTCATTCTCTTTGATGCTCTTCCTGTAGGTGCGGCCAGAAGAATGCTTAGTCCTGCAGTCTTGAAAGCTGCAATGATTCCTTGGGTGGTGGTTGTCTTGCCGGTACCAGGACCGCCTGTCAG
>DCIS01000055.1 GCA_002317475.1 Prevotellaceae bacterium UBA1720
AATTATTAATTATATTATTCTATTATGAAAAAGGATTATCAGAAGCCCGAGATGGAAGTCTGCGAACTGCCACTTGAGGATGTAATTGCCACCAGTGGTAACGCACAGCCTACGTCAGAAAACGAAGAGTACGAAACAGAAAATGCCAACCCCATCTGGTTCTAACTCATGCTACAGACAATGAAGAAATTCCTCTACATGGCTGTGGCAGCGATAGCTGCGCTCAGCAGTTGCTCACAAGACGATCTTGTTTCGGACGAGAACGGAAATGATGTCAGCAATGCCAATGCCCCTGTATTCACAGCAACCATCGAGGGCGAGGGTAAGACTCGTACCCAGCTCGTTGAAGGTTCTACCGGCAAGCTGACCAAGGTGGCATGGGCAAGTGAAGACAAGGTTAACATCAATGGATCGGCTTATACCGCGGCTCCAGGTACTGAGGATGCAACAACTGCCACTTTGACGATAGCAGACGGACAAACTGCTCCCGAGGCAGTCGATGGCAAATACTACGCCGTCTATCCAAGCACGATTGCATTCAACACCTCAACCCAAACCATCACCCTTCCTGCCACACAGACCTACGATGCCACCACCAACGGCATCGGCAATGTGCCTATGGTGGCTGTAAGCGAAAATACCACTCTTCAGTTCAAGAACATCTGTGCCGTGCTTGCCATCAAGGTAGCATCGGGCACCGTGAAGGCGATCAAGGTGATGGCTGACCAGAAGAACCTGAGCGGCGACTTCACTCTCGATCCCTCTACCTCTGCCATCACAGCCACAACGACCGGCTCAAACACCGTTTCCCTCGAGTGTGGCACAGCCGTAACTGCCAACAACACCACCTTCTACATCGCCATCCCACCACAGGAGTACAGCAGTCTGCAGATCTACCTCTCTGCCGATGGCACTACCTACAAGGAGGCTATGGCAACCAAGGTGGCAGCAGGACTTGGCACTATTGCCCGCAACAAGATAATCAATATCGACTACGCAAAGAATGCCGTACAGCTCTGGGCTGATGGTCCTTACTTCGCTACGGTGAATGTGGGCGAGACCACCGAGACAGGCAATAGCACAGGGTATAAGTGGGGCGCGACACAAGCAGGCGATGCCGGCACCGGGAACAAGGGCAACTACGACCTTGACCACGATACGGCCTACAAGATCTGGGGCTCTGCATGGCGCATGCCAACCAATGATGAGTTCACAGGACTGAATAACAATTGTACCAATACTTACGGAGCACCAAGTGGTACTTATGGCTTCACCGTCCAAGGTTCTGAAGGCTACGGTTCTATTTTCTTACCAGTAGTTCCATCGGTACAGACAACTGATTATCAAGGGTTCGCTTTCTATTGGTCCGCCACCCCCAAGGGAGAAGACTATGCGAACCTTCTTTTTCTATACAAAGCCCCTTTTGTTTTGAACATAGAAGAATCGCAGTACAGTCGTGAAATTCCTTACTTCGTCCGTGCCGTCCTTGCCACACCAGCAGCGGCACCTGCTTCAACCCCTACGCCAACCTCTAACCTCCTCCCAGGTGAGTTCTCTGTAGGTGCAGACAAGAAGGTGCAGTTCACCAAGGGTAATCTCTGGTGCAACACCACTACAAGCCCTGTGACTTACGCCTTCGAGACCAACCAGTATGACTATCCGGTTGCGACTGATTATACCAGTGACGGAACAAAAGATGGTACATGGTATGGCACACACGTAGGTCACTTCTTCTGGACAACGGCTGCTGCTGATTCGTACGCACAGCATTATTATAATAACTCCTTTACCAATACAACCAGCGATAAGTTCTGGCTCGACGGCAGCGATGCGGACCATAAGCTTACAGTATCTGGCACCTCAGATCTCTATGTGCTCTCTAAGGCCGAATGGGAGTACCTCATCGAAACACGCGCCAATGCCAGCAGTCTATATAAGAAAAGTGTAACCGTAGCAGGTAAGGCCGGTTGCCTTATCATCGCGCCAGACAACTATACAGGCTCTATAGCAGACTCCTACGACGCTGCTGCATGGGCTACTGCCGAAGCCGCAGGTTTGGTTTGTCTGCCTATTGCTGGCCACCGTGATAACGATAACCCCTTCGATGCGGGAGCAGCCGGCAACTATTGGGCTTCTACGCCTGATGCATCTGCTGATCAAGCTATGAGATTATGTTTCAATGCAGAAGATGTCTATACTTTTTTAAACAACCCACGTCAATACGGCTTCCCGCTCCGCCTCGTGAAGATGGTGGGAGCTGCTCCGGCACCAACCTCTACTCCTGAGACCGCAACGATTGCCAACAATAGCCAGAATAATAGGGACAAATTGTCCCCAGGTAAATTGTAATCACTGATTGTTTATTCCCCAAGAAAAGTGTTAAACATTCATATTTATTGGGGCATTCGCATAACCCTGTGTTTGGGGTTACGAAGACCAAACGGTTCTTCTTCAATTTATTTGAAAATTGATTTATCCATGGATTTATGTAAGATTTATCATTGATTCAAGCATCACTGATGCGCCTTAAATCAAATCATCCTAAGTGTTTATGATGGATTTATCAATGATTTACGCAAGATTTTAATCCAGCATAAATACTGACTTATAAATCTATCAAAAAGTTTTTATTGACGATTTTTGCAAGGCGCACTATTGTGCTTGAATCGGGACTTATAAATCTATCATAAATCTGAGCTTAAATGAGTTCTCAACCAAACGAAGAAGAACCCCTGTCCCATTTTGGGGAAGTACATATCATTATTATCATATCATGAGATTTTTTTCTTTTTTCACAGCGTCATTATTATTGGTTTTGACAGCTTGTAGTGGTCCACAAGAACCACGAGTAATCCATCCTTGTGAGATTTGGCCGGACAACACGGGTGTTCATGTTAATGCCCATGGAGGAGGTCTCCTTGAGCACAATGGAACTTATTATTGGTACGGCGAAAACAAGTGTGATACCACTTGTGCTGCCATGGTTGGAGTGGATGTCTATTCTTCTACAGATTTGGTAAACTGGAAGAATGAGGGAGTTGCCCTTGAAGTTTCAGACGATCCAGCGAGCGATATCACTCGCGGATGCGTCCTCGAACGTCCAAAGGTTATATACAACGCAAAGACAGGTAAGTTTGTAATGTGGTTCCACCTCGAGCTAAAGGGCAACGGATACAATGCTGCTCGTGCAGGTGTCGCAGTTTCTGACAGTCCTGTTGGCCCATTCACATTCCTTCGTTCAGGTCGTGTTAACCCTGGCGTTCTCCCTCTTGACCTTCAGACCGAAGAGGCTCAGGCAAAGTATACTGAGGTAAATTACGACACGTATAATAAGGACAAGGACCCTCAGGCAGAGGAGTGGTGGACAGAGCAGTTCCTCGCTGATGTAGAGGCTGGTATGTTTGCAAAGCGTGATCTTGAGGGTGGCCAGATGTCTCGTGATATGACTCTTTATGTTGACGAGGATGGCACTGCCTATCACATCTATTCAGCTGAGGAGAACCTCACTCTCAATATTGCAGAGCTCAGTGAGGACTATCTTTCACACACAGGCAAGTATGTGCGTGTAGCTCCTGCAGGTCATAATGAGGCACCTGCTATCTTCAAGAAGGATGGTACCTATTGGATGATTACATCAGGATGCACAGGGTGGGCTCCAAATGCAGCTCGTATGTTCTCAGCTCCATCTGTTATGGGCCCTTGGACTCAGTACGAGAATCCTTGCCGAGGCGAGAAATCAGAGATTACCTATGGTGGCCAAAGCACATATATACTTCCTTACAATGGCAACTACATTTTCATGGCAGATATCTGGCGTCCAAAGTTCCCATCAGATGGACGTTATCTCTGGCTTCCTATCCAGTTTGATGAGAATGGCATCCCATACCTAGAATATATGTCAGCATGGGATTTGAATACCTTTAAGGCTGTAGAGGAGTAACTATCCATTGATTGGACAGGGTAAGAGTCCCCGCGTCCACAAAAAATAAGCTTTTTTCTCAAAAAAATCACTTTTGACGTCACCTTTTCCTCTCTCAAGTAGTTATTAGAGTGAATCGGTTCTACAAACAAGATGTTTCACCTAATAATAATATGATATTATGCATAACATTATTGCAATCATAAGCGTGGTCGGCTGTGGCATTGCCCTCCCAATCTTTTCTATCTGGTCAGGAATCAGATCAGAGATGAACAAAGAGAATAATCGCAAAGAGATACTGCTGAAGGCCCTTGAGAAGAATCCCGACGTGGACATAGAGGACCTGATGCGCAAGCTCAATCCACCCAAGAAGCTAATCAAGGAGAAGTTGCTCCGTAAATTGCTGTGGGGCATGATGCTCTTCTTCGCCGGCATCGGCCTGATCATCGCAGCTGTAATTATTGGCTATCGTGAAGGTTGGGGCAGCGATCCAATCTATTTCACCGGCATCTGTGGTGCCATCTGCTTTGCCATCGGCATGGGTTTATTGGCCAACTACCACATAGGCAAGAAGATGCTTGCTGACGAGATGGAAGCCGAACGTAAGAACCTCGAAAAGCAATAACCGTGACCCGAGAACAATTCATCGCCCTGGTAAAGCGTGAGCAGGAAGCGCTTCGTGGCTTCTTGCTCGCACTTTGCTGTGGTAATCGCGATGATGCCGACGACATCGCACAGGATGCGTTGGTCAAGGCCTATCTGGCCTCTTCGGATTATCGGGATCAGTGCAAGTTCCGCTCCTGGCTTTTCAAGATTGCTCACAATACGTTCTTGACCTACGTCTCGAACCTTCGCACACACGACCCTATCTATGCGGCTGACGAGAAACTGAGCAATGCCACTACCGATGCAGCCTTCGAGCATCAAGACCTCTACCTCGCGCTTCGCACTCTACCGCCCAAGGAGCGATCGGCCATCGTGATGTTCTACATGAACGGATACCAGATCAAGGAGATTGCTCGCATTACCGACCAGAGCGAAGATGCCGTGAAGAAGCAGCTGTCGCGTGGTCGTGACCAACTAAAAGCCAAACTGAAGATATGAACAAAGATAAAGCCGTGGAGGAACTCTTCCTCTCGCAGAAGCCTAAGTTCGACGATGGCGATGCCTTCCTCGCCTCGCTCAACAAGCGCCTCGATGCTGTTGAGTATATCAAGCAGTATCAGGCGAAGAAGATGCGTATGTACCGCCACTCGATGGTGGCAGCCTTTGCCTTCGGCATTGTCCTGGGTGGCGTACTGTTGATGTTCGCCCTGAGTATGCCCGAGATGCAGATAGCCACGCATCGCATCCAGATTGGCACCATGAATCTGCTGATCGAAAACGCTCAGTACATTGCCATTGTAATCGTTTCGTTACTCTTCGCCGCCGCCATCGTCTGCATCTTCAATATCCTCGTTGACATCTCAGGGATGAAGATGGATGCACGGTTGTCGAAA
>DCIS01000123.1:0-1190 GCA_002317475.1 Prevotellaceae bacterium UBA1720
CATAATGTCCAGTCCGTACTTCTTGGCACGTACACAAAGTTTCTGCAGGTCAGCCTTATTACAGTAATTATCAGAGGGATTGACCAGAACGCTGAGACGAACGGCATTCATACCTTCACTCTTGAGGATGCTGAAGACATCAAGCTTCTTGCCGGCACGATTGTAGTAAGACTGTCCACCAGCTTCTTGTTTGCTGGTAAGGCTCATATCAGCACCCAGGGCAAAGGTCTCACTTATCTCCGTATGGTTGAAGATTGTATCTGTCACGGTAGGACCGGCATCATAGTCTGCCATGTAGTTCTTGGCTTTGAAGTTGCGGTTCTGGATATTCCAACCGGGAAACTCCTTGTAATCAGGTGTCAGGAAGGTAGGTGCATTCTGCTCCTTACCCTTCAGGTGCCAGTCCATCCATTTGAGTGCAATACGCTCAAAATCACCACCATGCTGATGCCAGTAAGTACCACCATGACCTGCATTGGAAAGGTCGGCCCATACCACTCCAACCTTCTTGATGTTGTTGAAATCTGTCTGAGCATTACTGTAAGCCACATCGTCGGGACCACCGGTGAGGTAGATGATGGGGCAATGCAAACTATTCAGCGAAGACGGACTGGCACCGCCCATGCTCATGCCACCCATACCGGCATTCATGATCAAGAGAGTCTTGACACGCGAATTACCACAATTGGCAATGGCCTCAGCACCACCGCAGGAATGTCCGGAAAGGGCTACGTTGTTACAGTCTACGGCACGATAGTAATCGCTCGTTCTGCTTGAAACCTGCTTTACCATCCAGTTCAGTGCCTCTATCATCTGCTTTTCGCTGGTGGCTCCACCCGTTGGGTCGTTATCATTGGCACGTTGCAGTCCCAAGGCTATGACCACATAACCATGTGAGGCAAGTTCGTTGAGCATATTCTGATAACCCGAATTGTCATCACCGCAGGCACCATTGGCCCAAATGAGGAGGGGCAAACGTCCCTCATGCTTGGCAGCCCACTGTACATCACGTGGACGATAGATAGTATAGCCGTTCAGTCCCTTGTCAGTCACAACGATAGAGCGATACGTGCCCGTACCACCTTTCTCAATCACATTCTGCTTGGTGACATTGGTGCTGATCATAGTGTCAGCAGCGGCTGGCAACTCCATGGCTTGAGTAGCGAAAACAGAAACGCATGCCAATAACA
>DCIS01000123.1:1269-9020 GCA_002317475.1 Prevotellaceae bacterium UBA1720
AGAAACAAGAAACAAGAATCGAGAAACAAGAAACAAGAAACGTGAAACAAGAAACGACGAAATGAATTAATCAATGTTGCTTCTCAACCTTCTTGCCTGGAGGGAAAACAATGTCCCTGTCACGCAACAAGGCATCTTTGGTCCATTCCTCCGGGATGAATTTCCAGCAGTTCAGAAGTTTTGGGGTGACCACTCCACGCTGCTTAATGAGTTCCATGAAATGGTAGCGAAGATCCTTTTCGGTACTCTTCACCACACGCTTCAGGAGGTCTCCATGAGGTATGCCGGCACCACGTGTCAGCAACTCTCCTCCACCGTTTCCTCGGTAACTGTTGACGGCCACCAGGTACTCTTTGTCCAGACTGAAGGGCGTACCGTCAGCCAGAGTGGTGATGTTGACGCGCTCACCAGCGGGACGAGTTACATCGACGGTGTAATTGATACCTGCTGCCGACTCCATGTTGTAGGCGAGGTTCTTCAATCCAAGGCGGGTATTGTTGTCCAGGATATAGTCCAACAAAAGGCAATGATCGTCCTTTGACTTCATCTGGTTGGACCACAGGCCGTATGACATCTCCAGGAAATTCTTTATTTCTTTGCCCGTGAGACGCATAGTGTAGAGGTAGTTCTCGTATTTGTAGAGCGAGAACATGTCACTGACATACAAGGGACCTTTCTGGATATGTGAGTCAAAACTGACGGGTGCAGCAAAAGATATCTGTGCACCAGTAAGTTGCAGTTGCATAGCATGTATAAAGTCAATGAACAGAGAAGGACCAAAAAACGCATCACGTTCGTGGAGGGCTGCTGTCAGTTCTCCGAGAGGTTGATTCAGCCACTGTTTCAGTTCGTCGATCTGTGCCTGGAACTGTATTTCAAAAAGGTGTGCAGCAGGAGTGTCTGCCATGGTCATGCGTGGCGTACGTCCCGTGATCTCCTTCTTGACCACCTTGCCGCCTTTGAGGGTCAGTTTGATGTCGGCTTCCACACACGAGGTAGCTACGCTCGAGGGACCCATACACATCGTCTTGCTGCCATCAGTAGATGTCACTTCATTTATGGCTTGTCGGTGGTCATGGCCATAAAGGATGAGGTCAAAGCCTGGTACTTCACGTGCTACCTGCAGCGAAGCGTTCTCAGCATAGGCATCCGTGACGATGCCACCTTGATAACCACTATGGAACAGTCCAACCATCAAGTCGGGATGCTCCTTCTCCTGTATCTCCTTCACCCACTTTCGGGCACTGGAGGTCATCTCCTCGAAACGTAACCCACTCCACAGAACCTCGGGCAACCAGTTGGGTATGGCGGGAGTGATAAGTCCCAGGATGGCTATCTTCACTCCTTGGCGTTCGATTACGATGTAGGGTTGTAGGTATGGCTGGTTGGTCTGGGTATCAATGATGTTGGCTCCCAGCACCGGGAAATTAAGTTGTTTGCGCCAACGGTCATAGACGGGATGTCCAGTCTCAATATCATGATTACCCATGGCTCCTACCACATAGCCCATCTCGTTCATCACCTGAGCCACAAGGTGAGGCTGCTCAGTGTTGATATAATTATAGTAATAGGCAGTAGGTTGTCCTTGCAGACAATCTCCTCCATCAGTCAGGACCAATGCATCCTGCCATTTCTTCTCGAGTTCAAGTTTGTAGGCATATATGGCCGACAACCCTCCTTGGGTTTTCTTTCTGGTCAGGAAATCCTGGGCAAACAGAGCACCGTGTACATCACTGGTATGCAACCATTTAAGCTCTACTACCCTCTCTTTTGCGTATGGGACAACTGACATCATCATAGCGGTAATCAGAACGAAAAATCGCTTCATTGGTGTTAGATTTATTAAAGGAACGTGGCAAAGTTACAAAAAATAATTGTAATTTTGCACTTAATATATAAATAAATAATGTAAGATGAGTATAAAGTCTGTCATTAACGACATCAATCAGACGCTGCCACAGGGTACACGCCTTGTGGCTGTATCCAAATATCATCCCGCCTCGAGCATAGAGGAAGCCTACGAGGCCGGACAACGTATCTTTGCCGAAAGTCACGTACAGGAACTGCAGCAGAAGGAGCCTATCCTTCCCAAGGATATCGAATGGCATTTTATCGGACATCTGCAGACCAACAAGGTGAAGTATATCGCACCCTACGTCAGTCTGATTCACGCTGTCGATTCCCTTCGTCTGATGGAGGAGATCAACAAACAGGCAGCACGTTTTGATCGTACCATCCGAGTGCTGCTTCAGTTGCATGTAGCGCAGGAGGAAACCAAGTTTGGCTTCTCACCCGAGGAGGCTGAAGCATTCCTTCAGGAAGGCGTATGGAAAACACTGACTAATATTCAGATAGCGGGTATCATGTGCATGGCATCAAATGTGGATAACGAGGCGCAGATTGCCTCAGAGTTTGAGCGTGCCCACCAGTTCTATCTGATGGCCAAGGAACGCTATTTCGCTGATGACCCAGCCTTCTGCGAATGCTCTATGGGCATGAGCGACGACTACCTTATAGCCATTCAGCACGGCTCCACCCTGGTACGTGTAGGCAGTAAGATTTTCGGACAACGTGTCTATTAATTACCGATTCATCGAAACATCGAATAATCGAAACATCGACCCATCGAAACATCGAGCAATCGAATAATCGAAACATCGAAACAAAAAATAATAATAAAATGGTAAAGCACATCATCCTCTGGACCCTGAATCCAGAACTGTCAGAAGAAGAAAAGAACAACGTAAAGCGTGGTATTAAGGAAGGTCTGGAAGGCCTCGTGGGCAAAGTACCCGGTCTGATTGACGTCAAGGTGAACATTGATGGACGTCTGGCCAGCAGCACTTGCGACGTCATGCTCGATTCCACCCTGGAGAGCGCAGAAGCCCTGAAGGCATACGCCACACATCCCTGTCACGTAGAGGTGGCCAACACCAAGGTGCGTCCCTACACCGTACAGCGTACATGCCTTGATTTTGAGGCATAAACGATTTGGTTCTTGTGGCTTTCGAGTGAAGGTTTTATTAAACCACAACTACCAACGAATTATTTTTGATTTCTTACTTATGACAGAGGTAAAGACCAACTCCCTCAAGGCCTGGTTTCTGGCAGCACGTCCCAAAACCCTGACAGGTGCTATTGTGCCTGTTCTCATCGCACTGGCCTTGGCATGGCACGATCTGCCAGACATGTACTATATCGGTGGATATCATGGCATCAACATCGTCCTGAAGGGCGCACCATTCCTATGGATTCCTGCCATTCTGTGTCTGCTCTTTGCCTGTCTGATGCAGATTGATGCCAACCTCATCAACGATTACTATGATTGTGTACGTGGTATAGATTCCGAGGACAGACTGGGTCCCGAACGTGCCTGCTCACAAGGGTGGATTACGCTGCCCGCCATGAAGAAGGCATTGTATGTTGTCACGGCGCTTTCAGCACTCGTGGGTCTGCCTCTCATACTCTGGGGTGGCTGGAGCATGATACTCGTCGGACTGGCATGCATCGTGTTCTGCTATCTGTACACCACCCTGCTCTCGGGCAAGGCCATGGGGGATGTACTGGTCATCGTGTTCTTTGGCCTGGTGCCTGTCTGCGCCACCTACTATCTACAGACCCAGACCGTCACCACCAATTGCTTCTTGCTGGCTCTGGGTTGCGGACTAGCCACCGAAAATCTGCTGATTGTCAATAATTTCCGTGATAGGGAAACAGATAAGAAACATGGTAAGATAACCCTCGTCACCCTCATTGGCGAACGTGCCACCCTACTGCTCTACCTCGTCTGCATCATCGGCGCAGAGGCATTAGCACAGATTGCCTTCTATCCTTGCGAACATCCTTGGGCACAAGTCCTTTCCATCCTCTACCTTCCCCTTGCCCTTTTGGCATGGCAGAAGATGCGTACCATTCGTCACGGACGAGCCCTCAACCAGGTTTTGGGCATCACAGCCCTTTCCATCCTCATTTACGGCATCACCGTCTGCATCGGCATCCTATACTGAATTACTCCGTTACGTCCTGTATCTGACTGATATTGAGCGAAGTAATTCTGCGTTCGGGAGTGAAAGATGCAGAGACCTTATAGTTCACCACCATGGCGCTGTCGAGCGAGGAGCGGTTGATGGTGGCCTGCGCTGTTGAATAAAGGTTGTAGTTCAGCGCATCGCTGCCACTCACATTACGCTTGTTGATGCTGGTGCCACCCAACTGGAAATGTACCCCTAAGACATCATCACGCTTGAAATTACGTTGGTAGTAGTCCACCACATCGGCACCGGTAGCCTCGGGCATACCACAGAAATCAATCGCGCCATGCGTGAGGGCATCAATACCCGTAGCATCAAGCTGTGACATGGCAGAGAGAAAATTGTCTACCGTACTCCTCAGAATACCAGTCTCTTCGGCAGTGACCACCAGGCGTTGCTGACGATTACGTGCATCAGTGGCATCATTGAGGAAGATGCCTTGTGGATGCTGCGCCAGATAGAGCTGATAGGCTTCAAGGGTATTGTCAGCAGTTGCCGTTTCCCAGTCCAGCGAATCAATCCTTCGCTCACACACCACACGGAAAGGCGACGACGGATGTGCCTCGATGAAAGCCTTCAGTTCGGCCACACCACCACTGGCTGCCTCCTTGAAATACACCGCTTGTTCCACCTTCATCTGCTCATAGCGCACTTTGACGGAATCTATATACTTGCTATCAGGGAATCTCAGGATAAAATCCTCATACACAAGCAGATCCGTGGTGTGTGATAGTCGCTCGTAGGCACGTTGTTCCAGCGCATTTGCCTTCTGCACATCATCCACAACCAGGTAGATGGCTGCCAGAATGAAAGGGGTAAGGAAACAGAGCACCACGATACGTCGGGCTGACAAGTGCCACCACTTTGGCTTGCGTGGTTGTTGTTGAATTTCGTTCGTAGGTGTCAGACCTTCCTCGGTAATAGGTTTACCACACTCCGTACAATGGGTCAGGTTCGAAGAAATATATTTACCGCAATGGGGACATTTAATTGCTGCCATGATGGAACATTCATTATTTTAACGCAAAATTAGTGAAAATAATCTTTCCATATTTATTATTAAGGGATATTTTTTGCCGTTTTGGAAAAAATGTGTAATTTTGGCAAGAAATAAACTTTGGCGTGACAAGAATGCGCGCCGATTACCAACCAAAAACACGAACTAACAACTAAAGATAATGAGAAATTTCAAGCACCGAATGAAAGGCATAGGCATGGCTCTGATGGCCAGTGCCATGTTCGCCGTTTCTACCCCTGCCCAGGCTCAGCAGAACAGTTTTGAGATTGGCAACAAGACATTTCTACTCAATGGCAAGCCCTTTGTGGTGAAGGCTGCCGAGGTACACTACCCCCGTATCCCACGTCCCTACTGGGAGCAGCGCATCAAGATGTGTAAGGCACTGGGTATGAACACTTTGTGTGTGTACGTCTTCTGGAACATCCACGAGCAGAAGATGGACGAGTTTGACTTCACCGACAACAACGACCTGCGTGCCTTCGTGAAGCTGGCACAGAAGAATGGCATGTACGTCATCGTACGTCCCGGTCCATACGTTTGTGCCGAGTGGGAAATGGGTGGTCTGCCCTGGTGGTTGCTGAAGAAGAAGGATATCCGTCTGCGTGAGCAGGATCCTTTCTTCATGGAGCGCCTGCGCGTGTTCGAGAAGAAGGTGGGCGAGCAGATTGGCGACCTCACCATCGAGAAGGGCGGTCCCATCATCATGGTACAGGTGGAGAACGAGTACGGCAGCTATGGCGAGGACAAGCCTTACATCAGCGAGGTACGCGACATCATCCGCGAGAGTGGTTTCGACCAGGTGAAACTGTTCCAGTGTGACTGGAGCTCCAACTTCACCAAGAACGGTCTGGACGACCTGACCTGGACCATGAACTTCGGTACGGGTGCCAATATCGACAATGAGTTCCGCAAACTGAAGCAACTGCGCCCCGAGAGTCCCTTGATGTGCTCCGAGTTCTGGAGTGGATGGTTCGACAAGTGGGGCGGTCGTCATGAGACACGCGGTGCCAAGGATATGGTGGACGGTATGCGCGACATGCTGGACCGTGGCATCTCATTCAGTCTCTACATGACCCACGGAGGTACCAACTGGGGACACTGGGCTGGTGCCAACTCACCCGGTTTCGCTCCCGACGTGACCAGCTATGACTATGATGCGCCCATCAACGAGGCAGGCCAGACCACACCCAAGTACTTTGAGCTGCGCGAGATGATGGCGAAATACAATGACGGCAAGAAGTTGCCTGCCATTCCCAAGGAGTACGCCACCATCAGCATTCCCAAGGTGGAGTTCAAGGAGGTCGCTCCCTTGTTCAGCAACCTGCCCAAACCCAAACAGCTCAACGGCGAACTGCGTACCTTCGAGGAACTGGATCTCGGTTGGGGTTGCATGCTCTACCGTACCAAGATTCAGCAGGCCATCAATGCCGAGAGCGTGCTGAAGGTGACAGAGGCTCATGACTATGCCCAGATCTTCATCAACGGCAAGTACATTGGCAAGCTGGACCGTATCAACCGCGAGACCACGCTCAACCTGCCCGCTATGCGCCAGGGCGATGTGCTGGATATCTATGTTGAGGCACTGGGACGTATCAATTTCGGTCGTGCCATCAAGGATTTCAAGGGTATCACCGAGAAGGTGGAACTGACCTACAACCTCGCCGACAACTCGCAGGTGAACATCAACCTGAAGAACTGGGAGATCTACTGTCTTCCCGATGACTACAAGACACAGACCGAGATGAAGTATGTGCCTGTGACCGAGCAGAACAAGGGTGTACGCGGCAACTACCGTGCCACCTTCACCCTCTCGAAGGTGGGCGATACGTTCATCAACATGGAGACCTTCGGCAAGGGTCAGGTTTACGTGAACGGACATGCCATCGGCCGCTTCTGGCAGATTGGTCCCCAGCAGACCCTCTACATGCCAGGTTGCTGGCTGAAGAAGGGTGTGAACGAGATCATCGTCACCGATGTCGTTGGTCCCAAGGAGGCAGCAGTGGAAGGTTTGCAGAAACCCATCATCGACAAGCTCAATCTGGCTGGTCCCCAGACCCATCGTCTGAAGGATCAGAAGCTCGACCTCAGTGGTGAGAAACCCGTCATGGCTGGTCAGTTGAAGAAGGGTAACGGTTGGCAGGAAGTGAAGTTCGACAAGCCCGTCAGTGGTCGTTACTTCTGCATCGAGGCTCTCAACAGCCATTGGGATCGCGAGTACTGCTGCATTGCCGAGCTCTACCTGCTCGATGCCAACGGCAAGCGTCTCTCGCGCGAACCTTGGTCTATTGCCTACGCTGATGACGAGGATGTAACCAGTGGCAACAAGAATGGCGACAAGATCTTCGACCTCCAGGAAAGCACCTATTGGAGCACGAACAAGGGCGTACAGTTCCCCCACCATATCGTGATCGACATGAATCAGGATCAGACCATCACCGGTTTCCAGATCCTTCCCCGTATGGAGGATGGTGCTCCCGAGAGCATCAAGGACTACAAGATCTACCTCAAGAGCGGAGAATTCAAGTACTAAGGTATTATCATATTTTCATGAAAAGGGCGCAGCGATGTGACGTTGCGCCCTTTTTCTTTATTAAGTAATTTATAACTTTTAATTTACAATTCTCCTGCTATGCAGGAACTCGTTCCCAGTGCAGTTGCGATGGCGGTCAGAATACTAATCAGTATCTGTACAGCCCATTTTA
>DCIS01000064.1:0-1529 GCA_002317475.1 Prevotellaceae bacterium UBA1720
ACAATCTGTACATCCTCCTCACTGAGCGGTTTTTTCTGTACCTCACCCGTTTCATAGAAGGGAAGGTTCAGGAAGTGTATATGGTCGTAGGGCAGTCCGTTGTACAGGCCTGCTATGCGTGCCTCGCCACGACGTATCAAGGCTTTGATGGCAAGGGCATCAGTGGAATTACTTTCCGTACTCTTCTTGTTGTGTATCTCGTCAAAGAGGGTGTTGACCAGTTTGGCAGATGCCTCACTACCGCAGTTCTCGAAATGCTTGTTGAAACCTGAGATAAAGTGCAGGAATCTGTACATTTCCTCATCGCTTACGGCTATATTTCCGCTGGTCTCGTAGGCTACGTGGACATCATGTTTCTGGTGAATGAGGCGCTGCAGGGTTCCACCCATTGAGATGACGTCATCATCGGGATGGGGCGAGAATACCAGCACCCGTTTGGGATAGGGAGTCGCACGTTCAGGACGATACGTATCGTCGGCATTGGGCTTACCTCCAGGCCAACCGGTGATGGTGTGTTGTAGATCGTTGAATATCTTGATGTTGACGTTGTATGCCGAACCGTAGAGCGCCAGTAATTCACCCAGACCATGCTCGTTGTAATCCTTGTCGGTCAACTTCAGAATGGGCTTTCCTGTCTCCTTGCAAAGCCATACGATGGCCGAACGGGTCAACTTGTCATCCCATTCACAACTAGTCACCAACCATGGGTGCTGGATGCGTGTCAGACTCATCGCAGCTGAGAGGTCGAGCACCACTTGTACGTTGGGATGCATCTGGAGAGCTGAGGCTGCACACTGGTCGCAAATCTCCCCCTCGATAGCATCTTTTAATATTTTTGCTTTGCCCTCTCCGCAGGCCAGCATCAGAATCTTTTGTGCTGACAGGATGTTGGCAATACCCAGGGTAATACCACATACGGGAACGTTGTCGCTACCTCCAAACAGTTTGGCTGCCTCGGAACGGCTCACAGCGTCCAGTAAGACAAGTCGTGTACGGCTATTGCGCTGTGAACCAAGTACATTCAAAGCAATGTTACCCATCTGGCCGATACCAAGGAGTGCGATGTCTATGCCACCCAGCTGTGCGATGCGCGCCTCGTAGTTGGCACAGTATTCGGGTACGTATTCCTGAGGAATGTTGCCGTTGATGCTATACACGTTGCTCTTGGGTACATTTACATGATCAAGGAATCCCTCCTTCAGGGTACCCAGCAGACTATGTTGTGCATTCTTGGGCAAGGGGTAGTACTCGTATGCCGTGAAGATGATGACATTGTGGAAACTCAAGTTCTCCTCCTGGTACATTCTGATCAAGTGATTGAATACCTCCGTGGGAGTATTTCCACCGACTAGTGCAAGTAGGCAAGAGAGGTGGTTCTGCTGCTTCTGTCGGATAGTTTTGGCTATCTCCTGGGCTACATACAGAGCTGCCTCTTCGCTTGTGGTATGGATATCGGTAGAGATTTTTTCAAAGCGTGTCAAGTTGCTTCGCTCTATGCTGTCCGAGGGACGATAGTAGCGTGTGTTGAC
>DCIS01000064.1:1656-4137 GCA_002317475.1 Prevotellaceae bacterium UBA1720
CCGAAACCGACTTTCAGTCCTACTTTGCTCTTGTTGGAGAAGTCAGAGAGGCTGAGGTCGTAGTAGACAGCGGGCTCTACACTTACGTAGTGGTTCAGGTAGAAGCAGTAGCCCACCTCAGGTGTCAGTGCGAAGTTGTTGCTTGCACGTCCTAAATAACTGTGTTCAAACTTCGCGCCCATATTTAGATACAGGCCGTTTTGCAGAATGTAGTAGCGTGCTCCTACACCGAGATTAAGGGTGTTTATGTCGTTTCCGTCACCTTTGTTGTTCTGGAAATAGTAGCCAAACTGACCATAGACCATCCATGAATCCTCGAAGAAATAGCCACCCTTTGCATCCAGACCCAGGCCAAAGTGATTCTTTTGATAGGAAACACCCATGTCGGTCAGTGAAGTGTTGAGGTACTTTGTTCCTTTCTCGAACTGTGCGCTTGCGCTCAAAGTGGTGATGGCCAGCAAAAGGGCCATAATAATCTTCTTCATATCCTTGAATTTTGATTAAAGTTTTGTCGTTTTATTTATCAGATAATAGTCCAGCAACGTTATGGCTGTCATAGCCTCAACGACTGGCACGGCACGTGGAAGTACACAAGCATCATGACGGCCACGGGCTGTCAACGTGGTGGGTTGACCGTCGAGGGTGACGGTGTCCTGCTCCATCAGCAGGGTGGCCACGGGCTTGAATGCCACGCGGAAATAGATATCCTGTCCGTTAGAGATGCCCCCCTGAATGCCGCCAGAACGGTTAGTGCGTGTGGTTATGCCACCCTTGCCGTCTGGACAGAAAATATCGTTCTGCTCGCTACCTCGCTGTGTCACACCAGCAAAGCCCATGCCGTATTCAAATCCCTTCACGGCATTGATGCTCAACATAGCGCTGCCCAATGCTGCATGCAGTTTGCCAAAGGCAGGCTCGCCCAGCCCCACGGGGCATCCCTTTGCAACGCAGGCTATTACTCCGCCGATGGTGTCGCCGGCTCCCTTTACCTCCATGATAAGGTCGGCCATTTGCTGTGCCGTCTGGGCATCAGGGCAACGAACGTCATTGCTCTCGGTGAGACTGAGGTCATAGTCTTGGTAGCTGCCTGGCAGAATGATACCACCCACCTGCTGAGTATAGGCCTGAACGCTGATGCCTAGTTCCTTGAGGGCCAGTTTGGCAAAGGCACCAGCCACTACGCGACTGATGGTCTCTCGTGCCGAACTTCTGCCACCTCCACGATGGTCGCGCAGGCCATACTTCTGGGTGTAGGTGTAGTCAGCGTGTGAAGGACGATACAGATTACGCATGTTCTCATAGTCGGAACTATGCTGGTTGGTGTTTCGGACGATAAAACCAATGGATGTTCCCGTGGTCTTGCCTTCAAACACCCCCGAAAGTATCTCCACCTGGTCGGCCTCTTTACGTGCTGTGGTCAGTTTGCTTTGCCCTGGTTTTCTTCGGTCCAGTTCGGCTTGGATGAAGTCCATGTCAACGGTGATACCAGCAGGCATGCCGTCTATTACTCCACCCACAGCTGCTCCATGACTCTCGCCAAAGGTGCTGACAGTAAATATGTTACCAAAAGTGTTTCGCATTTCTCTCGTTCAACGATCAGCTGTTTACTACTTACATCCGCAACTGCCACAGCCGCCTTCTCCGCAACTGCCACAACCACCTTCTCCACAGTCGCCACCGCTGCAGCCACCACAGCCACCACAGCCGCCTTCTCCTGTCAGCATCTTCAGCATCTGTTGAATTTCCTCGTTGGTTGCTTCGCGACTTTCCACGATTTCTCCGACAAAGGTTAGTTGCTTGCCTGCCAAGGGGTGGTTGAGGTCAACGATGATGTTACGCTCTCCGATGTGCTGGATAAGTCCGTTGAATCGCTGGCCTTCAGCATTCTGCAAGGGTACTACTGCACCCTCATAGATGAACTTTGTGTTCAGTTGTCCGTCAATTTCGAATATGCTTCTGGGAACTTCCTGTACGAAGTCTGCCTGGTATTCTCCGTAAGCCTCCTCTGAGGTGAGGTTGAAATCGAACTTGTCACCTGTCTGCAAGGGTACGACCTTTGCCTCGAAAGCATCCAAATTGACACCCAGACCTGAGACGAATACATAGGGGTTCTCTTTGGTGGCCACTTCTATCTCTTCCTTCTCTCCGTTCTCAACGGCATAGAGTGTATACGATACTCTGATATACTTGCTTGGTTCCATTGGTTTTGTCTTGTTGTTTATACCTTAATAAATAAATATGCTACAAAGATAGCGAAAAAATGCCAATGTGCGAGGTTTTTCTTTACAAAAAATGTTAAATGGGTAAGTGTTCTCAATCAGCTTTATGATTTTGTTTACTTACTTGCCCTTGTTCTCGTATTCCTCCAGCACATTCATCATCTGCTCGTATCCCAGTTGGGCAATCTCTTCGGCTTTGTCATAGTCATAGCTGCCGTATTCGCCCAACTCCACATTCATATAAATGTCGGGAGGGGTGAGG
>DCIS01000079.1 GCA_002317475.1 Prevotellaceae bacterium UBA1720
ACCCCTACGAAAATCCAGCCAACGAAGCAAACCAATACGGCCATGTGGTCACGACCACGCATCTGTCCGATTCCTTTTTTGAGTGCCTTCTTCATCTGTTGCTCGTTGATCTCCACCTGTCGATCCAGGCGATCCTGCAACAGGGCAAACTGTTGGCGCATTTCATCCAGTTCTACGGTGCTATTCATCTTATCTTCCATAATTTATAGACTTTTGGTATATTAGTAATATTTTGGTTTTCAATTGTTTTCTCTTGATAATGACGTACATCATTTCATCTTCTTCAGTTGCTCACGGATACGTACTAGACGTACGCTGACATTCTTTGGCGAGATACCTACGATGTCTCCAATCTCGTCATAAGAGAGATTCTCCAACCAAAGCAGTACGATGGCGCGATCGAAGACTCCCAGTTGCTGAATGCGGTCATGCAGCATCTTGATCTGATGGTCGTCAGCAGGACTGTCGTCACTCAGTTTGCCTCCAATTCCCAAGGCATCCAGTGAGGAGGTGGAATCCTTACGTTTCTTCTGCTTGCGATCTTGAGAGATACAGGTGTTCATGGCTACTCGCCACACCCACGTCTTCATATCACTACGACCTTCGAATTTAGCAAAACCCTTCCACAGATTGATCAGGGTCTCCTGGACCATATCGTCCACTTCGCCTCCGTTCTCGCCAAACATCATACAAACGGTGTAGATGGTGGATTTGTACTTTTTCACCATTTGGGTGAATTCTTGTTCTAAAGCATCCATTATCGTCGTTGTTTCTTCAATTATGATGTGGTGTAAATTCTTGTTTTTCTCTTGTTTCTAATGTTTAGACGCAAGTTCATGGCATTTACTACACACTTTTCCTTATTTTTTCGCATTTTCCAGAAAAGATTCACTCTCGTCTTCCCCTGTTCTTGCAAAATTGGGTATACTTTGTCAGTTTTCTTTTGCAAAAATACAAATTATTGCAATATGTACCAAAAAAAGGAAGACGATTCGCACCGCCTTCCTTCATGTTGTCAAAAAACAAACTGATAGTTGTATGTTTTTTCCGAGGAATGATACAGGTTAGAAATAGAGGTTCACACCTACACCTAGCACATCATTCTTACGGCTATATACGTCAATCTTGTCACCAGCAGCAGTCTTAGTTATCACGCTTCGATCACCATACATGGTATGCATGTAGCCAAGGTCGATGTTGAAGTACTTGCTGGGATGAATGCGTACACCAAGACCCAGTGAGTTACTAGAGAGATTGAAACTGAGGTCATTCATATACTTGTCGTTCAGACCGTAATTGGTTGACTGCCATGAAGCACTAACAGTAACCAGCTTGCAGCAGTCATACTCTGCACCAAGGGCTACCTCCCAGGTATTGTGGTCAATCAAGTCCTCCTTGTTGCCATACTTGCGGGCACTCTTATCAAAGTACATCTTTGCACTTGCGTCTACACGAACCTTTTCCAAGGGACTGTACTCTGCACCCATTGCCAGGATGGCTGGGATGTCCTCACGAACCTTCTCGCCATCCTTGAACTGTGCCAAAGCGTTGCCCTCAGTATTTGCCTGAGCAGTTGCGAAATTGTTCATCTCGCTCTTATTTTTCAAACTCATACGGGTAGGAGCCTCGTATTTGATAGCAAGGTTCCACTGGTTGTTCACCTTCCAGTCAAGACCAAAGATGGGAGTGATGCCGAAACCACTCTGGTCAGCATTCAAAGTGAGGCTGTACGAGCTCAGATCGGATTGACCATTACCGTTGCCAGTTGTACCGGGGAAGCCTAAAGCTGCATTGGCGGGAACATTGTACGAGTATGCATAGGAAGCCTTGACATCCTGTACATAGCCATTGTAATTACAGGTGGCATAGAGACCACGCACACCAATATAACCAGCCAGGTTGTCCTTGATCTTGTAGGCACCACCAATCTGCAAACCAAAATAATAGCTACGTCCCTTCATGAAAGCATCCAATGTATAGCCCGTCATCGCGCTATTGTATGTGGCTGTTCCAGCCAAGGATGAGGCATAAGGCTCGGGGATACCAGCTGCTACAAGACCTGTAGCAATCTGTCCGGGAAGAACAGAAGCAAGCTGGGCATTAACAGAAGCGGGAACTTGCTGATAGAGTGTGCCAGCATACAATGCCTCAAATGACCCAAGGCCCTTGTCAAACTCACACTTACCACCACCACCATTCAGGGCAAAATGTGCGCTGAGACTCCACTTGTCCCAATTGTGAGACAGGGTGAAAGAAGGAATGATAGGAGCAAACGCCTCACCCTTAAACTCATGTGTCTGCTGACCAGGATTCTCCTGATTCAAAGCAAAGAGGGGGAATGTGGTACTGATATTACGTTGCTGAATGGCCGTCTGGCTATTCAGGCTCAGGTGCCATCCTTTTGTCAGGAAAGCATTACCTGCAGGGTTAGCATAAAGGCTGGTCAAGGTAATCTGACCCTCCTGAGCAAAGTTACGAAGGAAAGCGGCGTTCTGATTGGAGTTAGTAAGCAAACCACCTGCCATGGCACTCAATGACGTACAAGCAAATGTGGCTGTCAACAAAAAATTCTTCTTACTCATAATTTCTATTTACCTTATTAATATTATATACTATTAGTTCACTGGCACAATTGTTCGTTTTGAACACATTATTGTGCTATTTTCGCCGCAAAGGTAACATTTATTGATAAAATGTGCAAGTTTTAACATATAAAATTGCACACTTGTATGCTTATTTGTGCAAAAACAATCTGTCAGAGTTGAATTTCTTTGATAAACTATCGTAAATTTATTTGCTACATTCATATCTTTTGATTACCTTTGTGCGTGAAAACCAAGTTATTAGCAATCGACTTGGCAATTGATGACTATTCATCCACTTTTTTTATAACACATAATCATGAAAAAACAAAAACTTTTCACTCTGGCTTCAGCAGCATTCATGGCACTCGCCATGCAGGCTCAGAATCCTTATCTGCCCCTTTGGGAGCATGTACCCGATGGCGA
>DCIS01000073.1:0-6707 GCA_002317475.1 Prevotellaceae bacterium UBA1720
AACAAAATGTACGATAATATTTTGTATTAGTGACAAAATGTATTATCTTTGCACAATAATTACATCACAAATACATTAATTGTAGAATTTTACTAACTTTTTGCATATTATATTAGTTAAGGTATGAATGGATTGTTATCATCTCGTGATTCCGTCAACAAGTGGATGGAAAGGTTTGGTGTTAGGTTTGGGGTTTATAAAAATGGGGTATTCAACGAGCAGTTGTTTCCGTTCGATGCTATCCCACGCCAGATTCCAGCCAAGGAGTGGACTATGCTTGAGGCAGGACTCATTCAGCGCGTAAAGGCGCTTAATGCCTTCCTTTATGACATCTATCATGACAAGAAGATCGTGGCAGATGGAGTCATTCCTAAAGAGTTTACCTACGAGAGTAAGGGCTATATGCCCGAATGTGAGGGTATAACACCCGCCAAGGGTGTGTATGCACATATAGCCGGAATAGACTTAGTGCAGGCAAAGGACGGTCGTTGGCTGATATTGGAGGACAACCTGAGAATCCCCTCGGGAGCCAGTTATCCAATGATAGCGCGCAAGGTTACACGCAAGGCTTGTCCACAGGTCTTCCGCGACAATCAGGTGTACGACAATCGCGGTTATGGAGATATGCTACGCGAAATGATGGACTATATCAACGATGGGCGTGGTTTGAATGTCATCCTGACTCCGGGTCGTTATAATTCAGCCTTCTTTGAGCACTCTTACCTGGCCGAGAAGACAGGTGCCACATTGGCCTTCCCTGGTGACTTGATTGTGGAGAACGGAATGGTCTATTACACGGGTGTGTATAATAAGAAGGTACGTGTGGGAGCTGTCTATCGTCGTGTGAGCGACGAATACCTCGACCCATTGGCCTTTGAACCACAGTCGTTGTTGGGTGTACCCAATCTTATGGAGGCTTATCGCAGTGGCACGGTAGGAGTCATCAATGCTCTGGGTAATGGTGTGGCAGACGACAAGGGCATCTATTATTTCGTACCTAAAATGGTGAAATACTATCTGAACGAGGAACCCATCCTACAGAATGCTCCCACTTACCTCCCCTTCTTCAAGGAAGACTACGAGTATATCCTTCAGAATATCAACAAACTGGTAATCAAGGATGTAGCTGAGGCAGGAGGCTATGGCGTGATGTTCGGAAAGGACATGTCACCCGAACGACTCGAGGAGGTAAAGCACCTTATCATTGAGGATCCACGCCGCTGGATTGCCCAGGAGGTGGTGGACTTCATCGACCTGGACATTATCGACGAGACAGGTCAACCTTCGCCCCGCAAATGTGACTTGCGTGCCTTTGTTATCACTGGCGAGCAGACCAAGGTTTGGAAGTCTGGCTTGACACGTTTCAGCCGCAACCCCAATTCCTTTGTGGTCAACTCCAGTCAGGGTGGAGGATTCAAGGATACTTGGGTGATGGAGTAGGAGACTCCTTTAGGGTACGCAACGTCTTTGCCTACGAGGTGAGGTTCAGTCGTTGCACAACGTTACGCTACGAAAACATAACAAAAAAAAAGGATGTTCTGCATGTAAGTTGCAGAACCAATATAAACAGATATCAACAATGGAAAAGGTAATAAGTGCAAGTGTGGCCAATCAGTTGTTTTGGTTGGGCCGATATGCAGAGAGAGGATACATTATGATGCACCTGATGCGCCGTGCATACGATGAAGTGATAGATGTACCCGTGGGCGTAAGTCCCTATAGTGACTTTCTGGAGAAGTTGGGGGGATATGTGGCCAACAATATGGAGACGAGTTATCAGATGATGGCACAGATCTACGATCCTGGTACGGTGAGTTCATTGTATAACATCATCGAGCGGATGATGGACAATGCCATCGTGCTTCGTCCCTTTATCTACTCCGAATCATTCTCGTACATCGAGATGTGTCGCGACTTCCTTCGTAAAAAATCAGAGGTCAAGGAGATGAATATCACCGAGTTGCAACCCATCACAGACTGGCTCTTGGCCTTCTGGGGCAGTGTGCGCGAGAGGGTTTCAACCAATGCCTACGCCCTTTTGGAGGTAGGCAGATTGGTGGAACATATCGACATGAACATTCGTTTCGAATACAAGCATCACCGTATTGACGAGACCTGGGACAGACTGAAGAAATACATGGTTCAGGAACCCGAGCTCTTTGACCGTGTTCAGGCCGGACGATTTGAGATGTATGCAGCCACCCAGGAGGTGTACTTGGAGAATATTGAGGAACATAAGTTCGAGATGACAGCCGCTATCAATGGCCTTGTTAAGATATAAATTTGTCACCGAGTCACAATTCTGTCCGGCTATAGGCTACCATGCCTTCAAACTGCGATGCCGACCCATGGAGAATGCCTTTCAGCACATCGTTCAGGATGAAGTGACTGTCACTCCTTATTGTCATCTGCAGGAGGCTCATGACGGCTTTGGCAACGAGGTGCAGTATGGCAGTCTTTCCGCCCTGCATGATGGTATACGCATCGTCAGTCAAGGGGTGGTGGAGTGTGCCGACTATATGTTGCCCGACGAGCATCCTGAGGACTACTACCTATTCCCCTCGCCTCTTACTGCATGGGACAGTCAAATCCAATGGTTGGCACAGGGACTGACGGCAGAGGGCATCATGCATGCTGTACATTCGCACATGACCTATGAGCGCTTTGTCACGGACAATCAGACTACTGCTATCGAGGCTTATACGAAGGGTGCAGGTGTGTGTCAGGACTTTGCCCACATTATGATTGCTGCTTGCCGTGCTGCTGGAATGTATGCCCGTTATGTCAGCGGACTGGTGGTAGGGGAGGGTGAGACACATGCCTGGGTGGAAGTGTGGCACGAAGGTCACTGGCTGGGCTATGACCCTACCCGCGACCGTGAAATCCTAGAGCATTACCTGAAGATAGCGCATGGCAGGGATGCTGGTGACTGTCCCATCAACCGTGGACGTTTCTATCAGTGGACGACAGAAAAGATGATAGTGAACAGCAGTGTGAACAGTTTGAATTAAAAGGTGGGGGCTATACATTCCCACCATCGTAAAAACAATTATGATACAAAATGTTACATCACTTGAGATGCCAGTGGACGAGGAGTTCCGCATCGTCAAGAATCATATCACCCGAGGTAAGGGCAAGCGTATCTGCATCGTGACAGGTACGCACGGAGACGAACTGGAGGGACAGTATGTCTGTTACCTCATAGCCAAGATGGTCAGTGAAAACAAACAGCACCTTACCGGTACGGTCGACATCTATCCAGCCCTCAACCCGCTGGGTATAGACACGATGCAAAGGGGTGTGCCGGCCTTCGACCTGGACATGAATCGCATCTTCCCAGGCGATAGTCGTGGTTCGATGATCGAGAAGGTGGCACACGACATTTACACCGACCTTTCCGGTGCAGATATGGTCATTGATATCCACGCCTCCAACATCTTCCTTCGTGAGATTCCGCAGGTACGCATCAGCGAGATGACAGCCCCTACCTTGGTGCCTTCTGCCCAGAAGATGGGCATTGATTTCATCTGGGTACATCAGGCTGCTACGGTGCTGGAGTCAACCTTGGCACATGCCCTCAACTCCACCGGCACACCCTGTCTGGTGGCCGAGATGGGTGTGGGTGGACGCATCAGTCACTCCATGTGTCAGCATCTGGTGGATGGTATCCAGAACCTCATGCACAGCATGGGCATCTGGGACGAAGCTCCCTCGCCCGAGAAGATCGGCGAGAGCATCGTTTGCGAGGGTGCTGATACCGTCAGTTTCATCAATGCCCAGACCAGTGGTATCTTCATCACCGAGATACACAACGATATGATGGTACGCGAGGGACAGTCCATTGGCCAGATTATCGAACCCCTCACCGGTAAGGTGCTCAGCAATGTGCTCAGTCCCTGTGACGGACTGCTCTTCACCATCCGAGCCTATCCCGTGGTCTATGAAGGAAGTCTCTTGGGTCGCATTTTCAGAGGTCAACCCCAATCATCAAAGCAGCAGAACTAAACAAGCAGAAAATCGTGAAAGTACAGACAATATTCAGCATGCCATCACCCTATCGTGATGACTTTCGCATCAAGGCATATACCTTTGGAGAAGGCGAGAAGACACTATGCATCGTAGGCAGTATGCGTGGCGATGAGATGCAACAGCAATTTGTGGCCAGCCGTATGGTCAATATCCTGAAACAGGCTGAGGAGCAAAGCCTCATTCCCTGCGGTGTCAGTATCTCCGTCATCCCCAGCGTCAACCCCTCAAGTATCAACATAGAGAAGCGCTTTTGGGCACTCGATGGCACGGACATCAACCGTATGTTTCCTGGCTATGATCAGGGCGAGACGACTCAGCGCATAGCCGCTGGTGTATTCGAGTTTATCAAGGATTTCCGTTTCGGCATACAATTGGCTTCCTACTACCTCCCTGGCAATTTCCTGCCCCATATTCACATGATACGTACAGGCTTTGAGGATGTGGACGATGCACGTCTCTTTGGTCTCCCCTATGTGGTGGTGAGCGACCCTAAGCCCTTTGACACCGTTCTGCTCAACTACAACTGGCAGATATGGGAGACACAGGCCTTCTCGCTCTATGCGGGCACCACCGATGTCATTGACCACGATATGGCAGACGTTACCCTCGATGCCATTTGTCGTTTTATGCATCAGAAGTGCATGACCACCGCACCGCTTCGTCAGCCTGCAGGTTCATTTTCCGAGAAGGAGGTCAGCACCATCAATCAGGCAGAGATGATCGACATCAAGGCTCCGCATGCCGGCTTGTTCCTGCTCAACCACACGGTTGGCCAACCCTTTAAGGCAGGTGACACGCTAGCCCGCATCATCCATCCCTACGAGGGATTCGAGATTTGTTCCATCGTAGCACCTACTGACGGTATGTTATTCTTTGCGAGAAATAAGTCCATCACCTTCCAGAATACTTTGCTCTTTCGTATCATAAGATAGGTACTTGTGGGAATCGTGTGGAAGTAATCGTAGCCGTAATACTTCACACATGATTCCGAAATGTCACCGTATTTCGCTCTCCGTATCTTCATAGCATCTTCATTGAATGTTCATCGAAACGATGAGCAATCGATGAGGAATCGATGAGCAACCGATGAGGATACTGCGGTCTCATAACGGTGTTATTACGGAGATGAAGCCTTCTTCTACCCGCAATAGCAACCAACCTCCTCGGTTTGCATGAGAACCAAGAAGGAAAGGCTCCAGTGAGACCTATGTGCTTCCCTATTTGCTTCGCACATCCATCGCGGATCCTTCGCGGAATCATCGCGGAAATGCATAGGTAGCACTAGAGCACTCCGTAGACTGAGAGTAGGCAGAGGGTAAGATCAAAATGATGGCCACTTTTTCAAAGTTCATATTTCGGCAAACCCTTCACCTTGGCGGTTATTTGGAATCTATTATTCAGATTATCAGTACATTACAACATGGTGAAAGGTAGGTGAAGGGTTTGGCAACCTTTCACCAACCCTTCACCGGTCCTAACGCTTTGAATTACAGTGGGTTTAATGGCACGGTGAAAGGCTTGTCCGATTTCATACTTATTCTTGGCAGCAACGTATTTTAAATCCCTGCCAGGACCCTCTGCTGCGACATATCGCGAACCATTATCATTTATTTAGTGTTTTTCTTTGGCAATATGGTAAATAATTGTTAAATTTGCCAACATTATATTGCGTTGCGCGCCTTGCGTGCAAGGGACCAGGAAAAACGGATCAACGAGACCTGTCTCTGCTCCCCTTTGTTAATGAACCACAACTTTATTTAAAATAAAATATCACAGCTTATGAGGAAAAATTACTTGATGATGCTTATCTGCATGGTGGCAGGTATGATGTTTGGTGCTAAGGCAATGGCGCAGGTGGACTGGCTGAACACCTACACCGTAGTGGCTCAGTATGAGGACATGACGGATGGTGGTAAGGTAAAAGATGATACCTTTACCATGACCATTGCCAAAGATGGTGGCGACGTATTGGTAACGGAATTCTGTGGCTATACAGATATAATGTATGGCGGATTGCTGACCGGTGCAGACAAGTCTGATGCCAACAAACTGAATATCTATGCTGACAATATTGCTGTAACCTCGACCGACGATGAACGTTGGGAGGGTATAGTGCGCTATGCCGCATTGCGTGATGCTAACGGTACCAAGGGCAACACCGTACTGGAGTCGCTGGGTAGCGGCAAGTTCAGCCTGACCCCCTTCACCATCGTTGAGTATCTGCGAGGATCAAGCGAAGAGAAGGTGTTGCGCCGCTACACCACGATTACAAGCGTAACGACTGGCGATGCCGGCACAACAGACCCCGTGGCCACGACCCAATGGGAGAAGATCTATGCCCTGCAGTCGTGCTATGCCTTCCATATTGATCCCAAAACCGGCACCTTCATGGCTTCTGATTTCCGCGACGACCTGAAGGGTGGTATCTACTATAGCGACGATAAGGGTGCTACCTGGACCAAGACGAAGGTGGCTGACCATAATTATGGCAAGTTCTATGACACGGATCAGTATACCTTTGCGCTGGGTTATGGTGGTCGCATTGCCCGCAGTGACGACGGTGGTCACAGCTGGGAGTTGCTGAATTACCGTCGTGCTATCCAGAACATCGTGGCTCTTGAGGACATGGACTATACCTCGGCGTACGACATGGTACAGGTAGGCAAGCGCATTTACGT
>DCIS01000073.1:6804-10822 GCA_002317475.1 Prevotellaceae bacterium UBA1720
GTTGAGGGCAAGCAGGGCGTGGAGACCATCCATAATGTGCTGTATGGCATCTGCGAATTCAAAGGGCACATCTTCGCCATGGGTCTTTACTGCGTATACGAGTATGACGAGGCAAAGGACAGCTGGAAGGTGGTTCGTGACGATAGCAACCTGATGGCTATCCACTGTGAGCATAATGGCAAGCTGTACTGCGGACGTGCCATGCCTAACGATGGTTACCGCAACCGCTTCCTGGAGTGCACCGCCGACGGTCTGGAATGGGCACCCAGCGGTCGTCCTGACAGCGAGGACAATAATGTACGTGCCATGGGCAGCAACGGCAAATTGCTGGTTGTGGGTCTGCAGAGCACTGGTATTCTGTATACGGGAGATGACACCGAGACTTGGTATGAGATGGACATCGATGGACTGCCTCTACGCTTCCCCAGCAATGCCTCGTTGAAAGACCAGAAACTCACGCCTCTGTCTATTGAATTTGATGACACATACGTATATGTAGCCTTCTTCGGTGATGATCCAAAGACTGAGGCCGGTGTGTGGCGCTATCCTCTCGCAGAACTCTACGCTACAGGCATCCTCAGTGTGGCAGATCCTGCAAAGAACGTGCAGAGGGGCATGTATGACCTACAGGGTCGACGCATCAGCCAGCCTGTCAAGGGTATGTACATCCTCAATGGAAAGAAGATCCTGAAGTAATGAGAAACATTAGCACGCCCAAACGAAAGAAACTGTTGCTCCTTGCCCTCCTTGCCTGTTTGCAGGCAGGGGCACAGGAGACCATCCCATATCTCGAATACACATTCGAGAACGATCAGATGCCCGCAGAGCTGATGACTTACGACCTCGACGGCAAAACGCCTCACTTCACAGCCGAGCAGATGGGCTTTGACGAGGGTCAGGCGTGGATTTGCATGCGTGAGGACAACGTCTATCCCTACAACTATTTCGTGGGTTCGCACAGCCGTCACAAGAAAGTGACAGGGGTGGAGATAGAGGCCGCCAACGATTGGCTGGTGCTGCCCAGCCTTTTTGTTCGCAGCGAGGATGCCATGCTCAGCTGGCGAAGCAACTCCGTCTGCGAGAATCTTGAGACAACAAGCACCTACCACATCAAGGTGGCGCTGCAAGGCGAGAAACCGGAGGATTTTACCGAGAATCTGATCACTGTGGACAGCGACCCCATCAACGGCTGGTGTGAGCACAAGGTTTCGCTGGCAAAATATGCCGGCAAACGTGTGTCTTTGGCCTTTGTCAACCAGACCTACAACGGTGAACTGCTGGCTGTGGATGACATCATGATCAGTGGTGGAAAGGGTGCGTATGAGTTCACGACGAACCTTGCCCCCTACGTATGTGGGCAGCAGCAGTTTACGCCCCAACTGACCTTTACCAACCTCTCTGACAAGGATATACGAGGTTTTGTGGTGCGTGTAAGAGACATCGACCCGCTCTCAAGCAAGGGCAGGGACATACGCGTGGACGAGACCATCGCCAGCCATGCCTCCAAAACGGTTGACATCAACAGCGAAATGAGTGTCGTCTATGGTGACACCCTGAAGCAATGGGTGAACGTGGAGGTGGATGGCGTGCAGTCTGATGCCGTGACGACAAGCACCGTGTTTCTCAGTTTTGAGCCCCGTCAGCACATCGTGATTGAGGAGGGCACAGGCAACTGGTGTGGCTGGTGTCCCAAGGGCATCTATGCCATCCAGGTATTGCTCGAGAAGTACGGCAATACCGTGTTGCCCATCTGCGTGCACAGCGACGACGTGATGGAGGTTGAGGGTTACATCAGCGACGAGGGTGTGCGCTTCCCGCTGGGCTATCCCTCCGGACAGATCAACCGTAAGTATGAGAGTGAGCCTCTGGCAGAGGTACATGAAGGACGCAAGAGCATCTTTACCACCTTGCACGGTGGCTTCGAGACATGGGTGCTGAAGGTGTTGGAGAGCAAGCCTATGGCAGAGGTTTCCGTCGAGGCACAGGTGCAAGACAAGACCATCAACCTCACCTCGCATACCACCTTCTGCATGCCTCAGCAAGGCACGGATCTGCGCATGGCTTATATCATCACCGAGGATTGGAAGAACTCTGGCCTCGCGCAGAAGAACTACCTCGCTGGCAACAGTGACTATGAGACGATTGGCGATTTCTCTTCACAGCCCAGTGCCATCAAGGACTTTGACTTTGAGTTTGTGGCACGTGGCGCTGCACAGAAGGCATTCGGTGGCATCAAGGGGGGCATCCCCACTGATGTAGAGGTGGACAAGGTCTACACACATACCACCAGCATGAGTATTCCGGCAGCGGTAAGCGACATCCAGAACTGTGACGTAACAGCCATGCTCATCGATCACAAGACGGGCCACATCGTCAATGCTGCACGTGTGAAGGTGATGGGTGGTGCAAACCAGATTGACTTCATCGAAGGAGATGCCAAGTCTCAGCCCTCTGCCCTCTACGACCTGCAGGGCCGTAAGATAAGTCAGCCTGCCAAGGGCATCTATATCAAGGGTGGACAGAAGGTGAAGTATTGAAAGCTTTCCAAATACATAATTTTGAATGAAACGATATCTATATACCATAGTTGCATTCATGGCAGCACTGAGTGTCTGTGCCGTGCCTGCCCTTCGCCAGAGGCGTAGCATACGTCTCACAGATGGTAGTTCGATTGAGGCCACATTCTGCGGCAACGAGTACCAGCATTACTATTTGGATGCACAAGGGAATGCCTATCAGCAGGGGGCAGACGGGCTCTTTCAGTTAGCTGACAAGCAGATGATCATGGAGCACGCTGCACAGCGCATTCTTCAGCGCAATACACGTCGCATGGCGCGTGCCAAGCAGAGAATGGCTGTACCTGGAGCCGTACCTCAGCAGGACTTTACAGGGCAGAAGAACTGCCTTGTTGTTCTGGCTGGTTTCTCTGACTGTCCCATGACTTATTCGGCAGAGGATTACAACCGCTATTTCAATGAGATAGGCTACAATGAATATGGCATGAAGGGCTCCGTACGTGACTACTTCCTGGCTTGCAGCTATGGCCAGTTGGATATCCACTTCGATATCGTGGGACCCATTAAACTCAAAAAGTCTGTGACCTATTACGGTTCGAATGACAGCCGTGGTGACGACCGCCACCCCGGTCAGATGGTTTCAGAGGCTATCATCGCAGCCAAGGAGCTGGGTACGGATTTCTCTAAGTACGACTGGGATAATGATGGCGAAGTAGACCAGGTTTATGTAATCTATGCCGGATATGGCGAGGCACAGAGCGGTATAGAAACAAACATCTGGCCTCATGAGAATTCCTTGTCAGCGACAGGTGACTATGGTGACGGACCTGGTGCGCTGACCTATGACGGAGTGACCATCGACACCTATGCAACTTCGTGCGAACTGGGTGGAAAGCGTGGCGAAGAGATTGACGGTATCGGTACGGCTTGCCACGAATTCAGTCACTGTATGGGACTGCCCGATACCTATGATGCACTACAGACGGGCAACTTTGCCATGGATGTGTGGGACATCATGGACTATGGATGCTACAATGGGGTGGGTGGCAAGATGGGGTCTTGCCCATGGGAATTTACCAGCTACGAACGTATTGCCTGTGGTTGGCTCACGCCCATCGAACTGAAGGAAGGATGCGAGGTGAAGGACATGAAACCCCTGAATGAGGCACCAGAAGCCTACATCATCTACAACGAAGGGAACAGGAATGAGTATTATCTCCTGGAGAACCGACAACTCAAGGGTTTTGATGCAGGTGGCTATGGTCATGGTATGCTGGTCTTGCGTGTGGACTATGACGAAAAAGCCTGGTCAATGAATATGGTAAACACTGACAAGGCTCGCCAACGCATGACAATCATTCCTGCCGACAACGTATACAACAGTCTGGCCGGTGGAATTGCAAATGTAGCCGGTGACCCCTTCCCTGGCACAAAGAAAAAGACACAACTGACTGACAATTCTTTTCCCAAAGCCACACTCAATACCCCCAACAGTGATGGGA
>DCIS01000028.1:0-1274 GCA_002317475.1 Prevotellaceae bacterium UBA1720
GCTACTTTTTGTAGCGGAATCATTTTATTAAGAGTCAACGAGTCAACGAGTCAACGAGTCAATGAGTCAATGAGTCAATGAGTCAACAAGGAACAAGAAACGCGAAACGCCCATTATTCCTGTGTGGCTTGCTGATAGCATTCACGGCAGAGGGGCTCGTATTCTGCCTTCTCGCCGAGCAAGACCTGCTTCTCGCCTGCCACGATGCGGTGTGAGACATAGGCCAGCGAACCGCAACGCATACAGATGGCGTGTACCTTGGTGACATCGTCGGCTATGGCGCAGAGATGAGGCATGGGACCAAAGGGTATGCCACGGAAGTCGAGGTCGAGGCCTGCCACGATGACACGTACGCCACGCTGGGCCAGTTGGTTGCAGACGTCGACGATACCAGCGTCGAAGAACTGTGCCTCGTCAATACCTACAACCTCTGCATCATCACCCATAAGGAGGATGCTGGCTGAGGAATCAACGGGCTGGCTGGTGATGGTGGTGCCCTGATGGCTGACAACGTCTGCCTCGCTGTAACGCGTGTCGATGGCGGGCTTGAAGATCATTACGCGCTGATGGGCAAACTGTGCACGCTTGATGCGGCGGATGAGTTCCTCGGTCTTGCCACTGAACATGGATCCGCAAACCACCTCTACTCTGCCTCGGCGAATCAGTTCACCGTTTCTATAGTCATTCATATTGTAAGTAATCAAAATGTGTATGGGTGATAGCCAGAGGGGGTAAATGTCTCTCCGGAATCCCGTGCATAATTTTCTTGCAAAAGTAGCAAATCTCGTTGAGATATCAATTAAAAAAAGTCAAAAAACATCGGTAAGGGAAAATATTTATCCTTTCTTTGCGCGCGTATGCAATCTTTTTCTTACTTTTGTCATTCAAAGTAATTACTAGAGAGAAAAAATGGGAACATTATACCTGGTACCCACACCCGTAGGCAATCTGGAGGACATCACCTACCGTGCGCTGCGCATCCTGAAGGAGGCAGACCTGGTGCTGGCCGAGGATACCCGCACTTCGGGTAATCTGATGAAGCACTTTGACCTGCACGTGCCAATGCAGTCGTACCATAAGTTCAATGAGCATCAGACGGTGCAGCATGTGGTGGAGCGCCTCAAGGGTGGCGACACGGTGGCTGTGGTGAGTGATGCAGGAACACCCGGTATCAGCGACCCTGGTTTCCTGGTGGCTCGTGAGGCCATAAAGGCGGGCATCGAGGTGATCACCTTGCCTGGAGCAACGGCTTTCGTGCCAGCCCTGGTGAGCAG
>DCIS01000028.1:1449-2963 GCA_002317475.1 Prevotellaceae bacterium UBA1720
GGACCGGAACGCCCTGTGTCGGTATGCCGAGAGATATCCAAGCTGCACGAGGAGAGTGTGAGGGGTACGCTTGAGGAGGTGCTGGCACACTTCCAGGAACATGAACCCAGAGGAGAGTTTGTCATCGTGTTGGGTGGAAATCCAGGCGAATGACATTGGCTCCCCCTAGATAAACAGTAGTAACAAATCATAAAACGACACGATATGAAAAAGATTGTGATTATGGCCCTTGGCGCATTTTTGCTGACGGCATGTTTTGGTGGTAACAAGACAGCAGAGAACCCTTTGCAGCATGAGTTGGACTCCCTGAAGGAGGCAAACAGCAGTCAGGCAGAGGAACTGCAGGAGTGTATGGCCCTGATAGACCAGGTGAACGAAGGTTTCCGTGTGATCAAGGAGGCAGAGGGACAGTTTGACGTGAATGACGGCAACCTGGAAATGGGCAACCGTGATAAGATGATAGACAACATGCAGTTCCTGCAGGATAAACTGAATCAGAATCGCGACCTGATCAATGCCCTGAAGAAGAAGGTGAGCACCTCGAACAACCGTCTGTCTGCCTTGGTAAAGCAGATCGAGAAACTGGAGTCGGACTACAAGGAGCAGTCGGAGCGTCTGGCATTGCTCGAGGAGCAGTTGGCCGAGCGTGATGAGATCATCAACCTTCAGAACCAGCAGATAGATGAACTGTCGGAGAACGTAGACCAACTGATGACAGAGAACGAGCAACGCTCGGCAGAAATCGCTGCTCAGGACAGAGAACTGAACCGTGCTTGGTTTGTCTTCGGTACGAAGAAGGAACTGAAGGAAAACAATGTCCTCTCGGGTGGCGAGGTGCTGCAGAAAGACAACTTTAACAGAAGCTACTTCACCGAGATAGACATCCGCTATGTCAAGGATATCCAGTTGCAGAGCAAGAGTGCAACGGTGCTGACCAAACATCCTGCAGGTAGTTACCAGTTGAGCAAGAATGCATCAGGACAATACGAACTGCATATCACCAACCCCACCCAGTTCTGGAGCGTGAGCAAATACCTGGTAGTACAGGTGAAATAGGACCCACCTCCTACCCCTCCCGTTTCACTACGTTAGGGAGGGGAGTAGATACGGAGTGACCCTTAACTCCCTTTGCCCAGCGGCGAAACATAGATTTGCGTCAAAGGGTAGAAGAGCTATCCATTATCTATCTTTTAACTTCCCAAATATTGAAGACAAGTAGAAGCAAGCATTATAACTCTAGCCGTTCGTCATTACCCTTCGAGGAGGGTATGTCGGAGGTGAAGTTCCACAATGTAATAGATGATAGTCCGGAGACGGCCATCCTCGTGGGTCTGATTACCCCTCAGCAGGATGAGCGTAAGACACGCGAATACCTGGACGAACTGGAGTTTCTGGCCGAGACGGCTGGAGCCGTGACCGTGAAACGATTCACGCAGCGTGCCAATGGTCCCAGCAGTGTGACCTATCTGGGTAAGGGTAAGCTGCAGGAGATACGGCAGTATATTGACGCAGAG
>DCIS01000028.1:3131-4863 GCA_002317475.1 Prevotellaceae bacterium UBA1720
GAGCTGGCCCAGTATCGCTATATGCTGCCCCGTCTGCAACGCCTCTGGACTCACCTGGAACGCCAAGGAGGTAGTTCGGGTGGTGGAAAAGGTGGTAGCGTAGGTCTGCGTGGACCTGGTGAGACCCAGTTGGAGATGGACCGCCGTATCATCCTGAACCGTATGGCGCTGCTGAAGCAACGACTGGCAGACATCGACCGTCAGAAGACTACCCAGCGCAGCAATCGTGGCCGTATGATTCGTGTGGCCCTGGTGGGTTATACGAATGTGGGTAAGAGTACCCTGCTCAACCTCCTCTCCAAGAGCGAGGTGTTTGCCGAGAACAAACTCTTTGCCACCCTGGACACTACGGTGAGAAAAGTCATCATTGACAACCTCCCCTTCCTGCTCTCGGATACCGTAGGTTTCATCCGTAAGTTGCCACACGATTTGGTAGATTCGTTCAAATCCACCCTGGATGAGGTACGCGAGGCAGACCTGCTCGTGCATGTGGTGGATATCTCACATCCCGACTTTGAGGACCAGATCAAGGTGGTAGAGAAGACCCTCGGCGACCTGGGCTGCTCGGAGAAACCCACGATGATCTTCTTCAACAAGATTGACGCATACAGTTGGGTGGAGAAGGACGAGGACGACCTGACACCCCGCACAAAGGAGAACATCTCGCTGGACGAGATGAAGGAGACCTGGATGGCCAAGCTTAATGGCGACTGTATGTTTATCTCTGCCCTCGAGAAGACCAATTACGACGAACTGCGCACCCTGCTATATAATAAGGTACGCGAGTTGCACGTACAGAAATACCCGTACAACGATTTCCTCTTCCAGCACTACGAGGAGGAATAGTCAGGATAGTACGATAATCCTAGACCCTCCTAGGTCTTTCTAGGTCTTTCTAGGTTCTCCTAGGTATTCCTAGGTATTCCTAGACTTTCCTAGGCCTTCCTAGGTCTTTCTAGGTCTTTCTAGGTTCTCCTAGACTTTCCTAGGTCTTTCTAGGTGTTCATAGATAAATAGAAAAGGTAAAAAATAGGTAACACACCCAAAAAAATCTAAAGATGAAGACACTATTTCTTTCATTGCTATTCATGCTGCCCGTGATGGTGCAGGCTTATGATGTCAAGGTTGATGGCATCTACTACAATCTGGACAAGGCAAGCAAGACCGCCACTGTGACAAAGGGCGATGTGAACTACGAGACCAACGAACTGGAGTCCTATAAGGGCAATGTGGCCATACCTGAGCATGTCAAGGTAGACGGGGTGACGTATGTGGTTGACAAGGTGGATGAATGGGCTTTCTACGCGAATCGCAACCTGACCGCCATCACTTTTCCCAACACCATGAAGACCATCGGGGAGAGTGCTTTTTTTGAGTGCTCGGGACTAAAGCAGGTCGTCATTCCTAACAGCGTGGAATACATCGCAGAATATGCTTTCAATAACTGCTCGGGACTGACCTCTGTGACCATAGGAAGCGGTGTGAAAGATATCGCACCCTACTCGTTTGGCTATTGTGAAAACGTGACCAAACTCATCTACGCAGAGGGTTGTACGCAGGCCGTGAATACGGGTCTGACCACTCTCACCTCGGTGTCTATCCCCAACAGCGTGACGTGCATTGCCGACAGTGCCTTTTATGATAATATGAGTCTGACCTCCATCACTATCCCCGAGAGTGTGACCAGCATCGGAGACTATGCTTTCGCTTCTTGAATGTAGCAACACCTAAA
>DCIS01000138.1 GCA_002317475.1 Prevotellaceae bacterium UBA1720
ATTGCCGCTTTGGCGGTCCTCATCATTATTTCGGTGAATATTTCTACAAACCCTATATCGGGCACAACGAGCGCGAGGTCAACACTCGTGATATGCATCGGAGCCTCCTCGTCTGTTTTGTGGCCGAGGTCATCGCCGTCCTCACCTTGGTTCTCATAACCCTTTAACCCTCAACCCTCTATCATGTCTCTCCAACTTTCACCAGTTATGCTTGCCGGAACGGGAAGCGACGTAGGCAAGAGCATCCTTGCTACAGCCCTCTGCCGTATCTTCAGGCAGGACGGCTACAATCCTGCTCCGTTCAAGGCGCAGAATATGGCACTCAATTCAGCTGCCACAGCAGATGGCTACGAGATTGGTCGTGCCCAGATGGTGCAGGCCGAGGCGGCAGGTGTAGTGGCTACGACGGATATGAATCCCTTGTTGCTGAAGCCTAACAGCGAGCATACCACGCAGGTGGTTCTGAACGGCAAGCCCATAGGCAACCGTAATGCCTACGACTATTTTCGCAAGGAGGGTAGGGAGGAATTGCGTCAGGAGGTGAACCGTGCCTTTGACCGACTTGCTCAGCAATACAATCCCATCGTGATGGAGGGGGCGGGTAGCATCTGCGAACTGAACCTTATGGACACCGATCTTGTGAATATGCCCATGGCGCGTCACGCTCAGGCCAAGGTGATCCTGGTTTGTGATATCGACCGTGGTGGTGTCTTTGCCCAGGCTTACGGCAGTATCATGTTGCAAAAGCCTGAGGACCAGAAGCGTATCGTGGGTATCATCGTCAATAAATTCCGAGGCGACATTCGCCTCTTCGAGGATGGACGCAAGATGTTGGAGGATATCTGCCATGTTCCTGTCCTGGGTGTAGTGCCTTACCTGAAAGACGTGAAGATAGAGGCAGAGGACAGCATGAATATCAACCTGAGCACCACTTCTGGGAGTGAGGGCGTGGTGTATATTGCCGTCGTCTTGCTTCGCCATATCTCCAACTTCACCGACTTCGACCGTCTGCAGAGCGATCCTCGCGTGAACCTTTTTTACGCACGTACGCCCGAGGAATTACGTGGTGCAGACATCGTCATCTTGCCCGGTACGAAGAGTACTCTGGCTGACCTCTACGAACTGCAGGAGAGCGGCATGAAGGAGGCAATCCTCAAGGCGCATCGTGCCGGCAAGCGTATCATAGGCATCTGCGGTGGTTATCAGATGATGGGTGAGAGCGTGGAGGATCCCGATGGAGTAGAGGGTAGCATAGCCCGCCTTCCCGGCCTGGGCCTCTTCCCCTTTGTTACCACCATGAGCGGTGAGAAGACCACCTGCCAGACCGAGTTCACTTTCGAAGGCCTGCCTTGCAAGGGCTACGAGATACACCAGGGTGTGACAAAAGTCGCCCTTCCGGCCCCCGAGGGAGAGAATTACTACGAAAACGAAAACCTGTGCGAAGCGACTAATCGCTTCGACAACCTTGTGTCCTCTCCCTACGTGATGGGCACCAACACCCTTGGCACCTACATTCATGGTATTCTGGACAATGCTCCCGTCATTGATTGGCTCCTTGCCCCTTATACTTCGCGCCAGGTGGTTACCGAGGACTACGACACCTTCAAACAGCGCCAGTACGACCTACTCGCCGACCATGTCCGAAAATACGTGGATATGGACAAAATCTACGACTTACTAAAGTAGCAATCTAATAATCCTGAACAAAAATGTATATACCTTCTTCTTCCAGATATTCATCGGGTATGCAATATGCACGTTGTGGCAAAAGTGGTGTACTCCTTCCAAAGGTCAGTCTTGGCCTATGGCACAATTTTGGTACCCTTACGCCTTACGACCGTTCGCGTGACATCCTGCTGAAAGCCTTTGATCAGGGCGTGACGCATTTTGACCTGGCCAACAACTACGGTCCCGAACCCGGTCATGCCGAACGTCGTTTCGGACAGATCCTTCACGAAGACCTTGCGGCTTATCGAGACGAACTCTTCATCTCCACCAAGGCGGCCTACGACATGTGGGAGGGTCCTTATGGTAACTGGGCCAGCCGTAAGCACCTGATAGCCAGCCTGGACCAGAGCCTCAAGCGCATGGGACTGGATTATGTCGACCTCTTCTATTGTCATCGATATGACCCTGAGACACCTCTGGAGGAGACCCTCCAAACCCTCGTGGATATCGTCAAGTGTGGCAAGGCGCTCTACATTGGTATCAGTCGTTGGCCACTCGAGGCGCTGAAAGTAGCTGAACGCTACCTCCGTGAGCACGATACGCCCATGCTCATCTTCCAGGACAAACTGAACATACTTGACCGCGAACCCATAGTAGGTGGTCAGTTGGAAGAACTAGGTAGGAACAACATCGGTTTCATTTCCTTCTCCCCCTTGGCACAGGGACTGCTTACTGACCGTTATCTGAACGGCATCCCCGAAGGTTCGCGCATGACAGAGGGTCGCTTCCTGAAGTCCAGCACTCTGACCCCCGAACTGCTCAGCCGACTCCAGTCCCTCAACGCCCTTGCCCACGAGCGAGGCGAGACCTTGGCACAGATGTCCTTGGCGTGGATCCTGCAGCACCCCCAGACCACCAGCGTCATCATAGGGGCCAGCAGTACCGACCAACTCATGCAGAATCTTACTTGTCTCCACAGCGCTCCCCTCAGCTCCGAGGAACTTCAACGTATTGATCATATTCTCTATGGTAAATAATTAACCAAAAATAGCACAAAGTTATCGCATTAATCATAAAGCTTTGTATACTATTTTGGAAACAAATACCTTTGTATAAGATTATTTTAAACTGAGTAATTTTTGCTGGGAGGAACTATTCCCCCGTCCACTAATTCGTATGAAGAGAATCATTATTGCAATCGTTGGTTTGGTTGTAGCTCAGTATAGTTGGGCACAACAAGTGCTCAAGGTAGTTGGTGACAAGGGACTGACTACAGAGGTAAAAGTGTATGACCATGACATCATCCGAGTAGTGAAATACCCCAATTCATTGGAGTCTTTCCCCAAGAAGCAGACCTTTAGTGTGGTGCTCGAGGAGCCCAAAAAGGCAAAGATAGTAAGTGGCAATACCCTGAGTACCCATTGTCTCAAGATAATGGTGGATGGCCAGGGTCAGGTGTACTTCTATGACCAGCAAGGTGCACTCCTTCTGAAGGATGGCGAGGCAAAGGTGTTGCCCATTACCGATGGTGTAGACAAGGGGTTCTATACCGCCAGTCAGGCCTTTCAGTTGGAGCGCGACGAGGCCATCTTCGGTCTCGGTCAGCGCAAAGACAAGGATATGAACCAGCGTGGCAAGGATGTCACAATCTGGAGCGGCAATACCAACATCACCATCCCCTACTTCACCAGCGTCAAGGGTTATGGTCTCTATTGGGACAATGCAGGCCGCAGCTATTTCAAGGACAGACATGGTGAGACTACTTTCTCGAGCGAAGTCAGCAGTGG
>DCIS01000128.1:0-21078 GCA_002317475.1 Prevotellaceae bacterium UBA1720
CCAGAGGTATTCCAACCGTGCTGAAACCAAGGGTACATACGTTTTTAATGATAGCGCCTATGTACGTATTGGCATGTACAACTGCGTTGAGGGATATGACATGAAGGTAGAGAATATATGGTATGAGACCAGCAACGGCTACTGCCCCGCATTTGGTCAGAACATTGCCGATGCAGACTCGCTCCCCATCAGCAAGCGTCATGCCATCTATGATCAGAAGGGTGGAAGCTATAATGCTGCTATTCCCGCCGTCAAGGATAATAACATCACCGTTCACTTTGATGTTGTGCTGAATGGAACCAATGGCGTAGGTGGTCGCATCAGACTGACCAATGTATGCTACACCCTCACTGCTGATACTACAGAATGGGAAGAGGCTACGGCTTACGACTATGTGATTGCGCTTACTCCTGAGGTGCTGGATCTCGACCCCATCGTCTTCTCGGCAAGAATTGAGGACTGGCAGGAGATGGAATAATAAGTGCACCAAATACACAGAGACGATGATAAACTCATGCGTTGACGTTTTTTTGCGACATTCAATCAGAAAATATTTTGAGTATTAAATATAAATGTATAACTTTGCTTTTGAAAAGAACGCAATACTATGGAAATGAACAAGAAACTGGTGATAATGGTGGTTGATGATATACCCATTAATATCAATCTTATCAAGGCCTTCCTTCGCAAGACGCCCCACGAGATCTTGTCAGCCACCTCAGGTGCACAGGCATTGCAGATGGCTGAGGAGAAGCATCCCGACCTCGTATTACTGGATATCATGATGCCTGACATGGATGGCCATAAGGTACTGAGTCATCTGAAATCAAACCCCAAGACAGCGGATATCAAGGTGGTGATGCAGTCAGCAGTGGCAGACGAGTTCAGTATGCAGAAGGCTATGGAACTGGGTGCATCTGGGTATCTGAATAAACCCATACAACTTGATGCGCTGATGAATATTCTGGCAACGTTTCAGTAAGAGTGAGGCTTGATGATCAGAGTTTAGGCGCACGTCGGGTATGAGATTCTACCTTCGACATAAAGCAGTTTGGTGCTGGCTATTGATAGTCAGCACTTTGCCGTTTATATCCTCCTGTCAGAAAAATAGGGATGAGGAACATACGGATGTCTTGCTGATGTGGTCAACTGACGCACAGGATCCTACCTACCAGCTGTGGACGGAACAGGTTCGCCAGGAGATGAAACGTCAGGGGCTGCGTGATACCGAAATACACTTTTTCTATGGTTACCAGGGCGAGGAAAGTGATACGGCCATGGCCACCCAATTGGCCAGGGAGATCCAGCGTCTTACCTCCGAGGGACATAATCCTGATGTCATCCTCTCCCATGGAGACTACCTCTATTGGATGCTTCTTTCCATGCCTGGTTCATCCCTGGATGCCATCCCTGCCGTATGTTATGGACTGACCAATGCCGAGAGTGTTCAAGGCTCCGTCATGCAGCAGAATGAGGCCGGACATGAGCGTCCCGCTCTGGTGCGAATCAAGGAGGAGATAGATATTCAGCGCAATCTGGACTTCGCTGACTACATCTTGAATCTACCTACCCATGACGACTCTCTGCACAACTGGACCGGTTTGCCTCAGAACCATCGATTCTGCAGTCTCCTTGACCCGATAGATTATTGGATTGACGCCTTGCGTTTTGCACAGATCGAGGAAAACCTGTCCATGCTGGATTCCACTCGCTACTTCAACAATTTCTACAATGCTACCGAGGAGGATTCGCTCATAGCCTACAGTCAGCGTGGAGGTATCGTCTATTCCTGCCGTTCGCTTCGTTCGCCCAATTTCAACATCAATCCCCAGCTACACAATCAGATACCCAACAAGTGGGCCTTCTATCCCCGCATGTCTCCCAACCACTTCGTGCAGGTCAAGCACGACAACTCTTCCAGGGCTTGTACCGAGGGAGCTGAGTTCTCGCCCTACTTCACGATGATTGCCGAGGACTTCCTCAGCAATGACAGTTGTATCGGTGGTTGTTTCACCTCTTTTAACGTACAGGCGCGTGATGCCGTGAATGCTGCCGTTCGTCTCCTTGACGGAGAACAGGCAACCCAGATTGGACCATACCGTCACACGCCCGAATATCACATCAACTGGGATGCTCTTCGTGGCAAGGGCTTGATGCTGGATCAGATACCCGAATACGTAAACCTGCATCATGTCACGTTCCGTGACGCCAATCCGCGTCTTTATATCGTGTTGCACGCGCTGGGTGCTCTGGTGGTGGCGTTGCTGCTATTGACGGTATGCATCTTTGCCAGAAGGGCTATCCGTAAGCAGCGCCATAACGCTGCCTTGCTGCACGAACAGGCACAGAAGGCCATTCGGAACCGTTTGATTCTCAGACAGACACTTCTCTCCACCGGAGCCCTTTCATGGCGAGACGAGGGCGAGGATTACAGCCTCCTTCGTCATCTCATGCTCAATGATTTCTATAAGGAGAAGGTCGCCACATTCCTTCATCAGCAGAAGGATGGCAGTTATTCCATGCAGTTTCAGGGCAGCGTGGGTCCTGGTGCACAGCACTGGTATGACCTGCGCATGAATGTCTCGCATGACCGTCATGGTGTCGTGGTGCGTCAGGGTGTGTTCGTCAATATCGACCATCAGAAGGAGCAGGAGTCGCGCAATATGGAGGTTCATGCCCTCTTGATGAATGCCAAGGCCCGCGAGGGATTCATCAACGCCATGTATCACGAGGTACGCACGCCCCTCAATGCCGTTGTAGGCTATGCTCAGGTCCTATCCATGCCCGGAATGGATTGCACCCCCGAGGAACTGGAGGAATACTCCACTGCCATCGAGAGCAATGCTGCCGTGTTGAAGAAGATGATCAACGACCTGCTGCTTGTCACGCTGATGAATAACAGCACCATCACGGCCCAGTGTCAGCCCCTTACCATGAACAGCCAGATGGACCTCTCCCTCTGGAAGGAAGCAGCAGCCATGGTAAAGTATCGTCATAACAACGTGGTCTGGGACCACAAGATATCAGGTATCAGCGTCAATGCCGATCCCAAGATGCTCGCTGTCGTGATGGAGAATCTGGTGCTCAATGCCTCCAAGTTCTCTGATGAGGGCAGCACGATCACCATTGGATGGGGGCTGAAAATGAATCCTGCACCTGCTGCCGATGATAGCACAGAACAGGCCGATGCCGAGATCTGGGTACATGATGAGGGTAAAGGCATTGACGTCAAGTACCATGAGATGATCTTCGACCGCTTCTTCAAGATTGACAGTTTCCAGCCCGGATGCGGCCTGGGACTCTTTATCTGCAAGACCTACGTAGAGATGATGGGTGGCAGTATTTCCTTTGACAGTAAGCCCGGACAGGGCACAACATTCCGCATAACATTACACCGATGAAAGTCAGATCAGTCACTTCCGCCCTTCTCCTGCAGCTGGTGATGCTACTTGCATCCTGCCGTGATGCCTCACAGCGTCACACCATTGTTGTGCTCACACAGTTTGCCACTGGCACGCCAGCTTATGTGACATTGGACAAGTCCTTGCGTCAGGAGTTTGACTCAACCCGTTATCGTCTGATACTGCAGAATGCCTGTGACCCCTCGAGCGAGTATGTCTATAAGGGTGAGTATTTCCATGACGTAGGTTCTGTCATGGAGGCTCGTCTGGATGCTCTCGACTGCACCCCTGACCTTATCATGTTGCAAGGTGCCATGCTGGCTTATTCCGGTGCTTTGAGCCGTCATCCCCTGCTTCAGTCTGTCCCTGTACTCTGTTTCAATGTGGCCAATCCGCAGTGGGAAGGCATCCTCCACAAGAAGAACTTTGTGGTTATGGAGTCCCGCCCAGCCATCAGGGAGAACATCAACTTCATTCGCAATCTTCATCTCTCATCTTGGATGGTGACCTGCCTGGACCATACCTATCTTGATGACTACTTGCACAAGGAAATTGACCGGCAAATAGGGTACGACTCTGTCCGCTACCATGTGGAGTATCACCCCAGGATGTCTCAGATGATTTCTCCTGAACACCGCGATTCCACTTGTTCCACGCTCATCCCCATCAGTTTGGTGCATCCTGAGAACGAACTGTCAGATTCCACTGCTGCCACCTGGTATGACAGCAATGGTTTCATGCAGCTGCAGGAGAATGGCATGACCTTCCTGCGCATAAAGGACGACAGTTACGGCAATCTGGCCCTTGAGTACAATCTCGGTCTTTTTCTCACCCTTTGTCCTGACGTCTTCAACCTCCCTGTGACGCGCGCTTTGAACGGTTGCCTGGGAGGCTACCTCACCCCATGGCCCGAGATGATGCTGGAGATTCATCCCATTGCAGACCAGTTGCTTGAAGGCATAAAGCCGTCCCACATCCCTTGGCAGAAACACCATTGCGATTATTGGTTAGACTGGCGTCTGGCCAGCCTCATACATCCCTATGCCGAGGATTTCCCGTGCTATGTCCATTTCGTGAACCTGCCCTGGGAGCGCACCTCGCGCCTCCACATGTTCCTCTACAGCTATGGGCTTCCTCTGCTCTTGCTGCTCATCCTGGGTGCCATCATATTGATTCCGGCATTGCTTGCCATTAAGACGTATCGCCAGCATATCCTGATTGTCAGACAGGGCGAGAATGCCAGAATTACTGAGCATCAGATCGAGGATGCTCTTGCTGCTGCCCATGCCTATCATTTTTTCATCACCCCAGACGGTATGCTCCACTTGTCTGACAGTGTGTGTAGGACGTTGGGCATCAGGCCTCGTCCCATGCTGCTGGATGTAGTGCTGCGCTTTGTCCATCAGCCTATGAGGGACGAACTACGGCGTTTTGTCGTGCAGTCCGACGAGGAGAGTCGGCAGATGGATGTTGTGGCCCATAGTTTCAGGGACGGTGTGGATCATGCCTTCCTGGTTCAGCTTACGAAGATTGATGATGAGCATACCGGACGTCTCGTTACGGGTATCGTGATGCTCAATGACGAAGCCTTCCGTGTCGAGGAGGAACGCAAGGAGGCCTACCGTTGCAGCGAGGAGGTCACCGCCAAGGAGAGTTTCCTTGCCGCCATGGGGCATGAGATTCGTACACCCCTCAATGCCATTGTGGGTTTTGCCCAGGTGCTCATCGACCACCATGACGACCTCTCTGACGAGGAGCGTTCTGTCTATGGCCAATACATCATCGAGAGCAACGACGACCTGCTGCATCTCCTGGAGAATGTCATGAACTACTCACGGTCAGGTGGTGACAGTATGCATCTCGAACTGAGTCGACACAATGTCACCAAACTGATGGAGGAGGTCTACATCACCCACTCCGTCATTATACCCAGCCACCTTTCCTTCAATTATCATCGTGGTCCAGAGGGGCTCGAGGTGAATGTCAATCGAACCTCGTTGCATCAGGTAGTCAGCAATCTGATGAACAATGCCATCAAGTTCACGGAGAAGGGTGGTATCACCATCGGATGGGAGTGTGAGGATGCCGAGTTCACCCCCATGTCCCAGTTTGATGAGAGCACCCCCCCATCTTGGGTCGTGATCTATGTCCAGGATACAGGTATTGGTATTGCCGCAGAGCAGCAGAAGCAGGTCTTCGACCGTTATTTCAAGCAGAACAACCAGACCGTGGGAGCGGGCATCGGCTTGTCCCTCTGTAAGGACATCATAGACCAGATGGGTGGAAACATCTCCGTCAAGAGCGAGTTGGGACAGGGTTCTCGCTTCGAGGTACGTCTGCCTATCATCCGGTACTCAGCCAGTGAATTATAAGTAAGTGAACAGAAATATCTTGACAATATGCAGTCACCATTTCAGAATATTATAGCCAAGAACGAGAGCCAGGCCAACATGAACGGTTCGTGGGTAAACTGGGGTCTCTTTGCCATCATCATCCTCAACTTGTTAATGCTGAGTATCAGTCGTTCCGTTGGAGTCTCTCTGTCCTCTTTTCTCTTGGCCGTTGCCGAACTGTTGGTTATCTCCCTCACCAACCTTTTTATATATTGGCGTAAAGGTCAGGGCAAGGGAATCCGGTACCTTCTGGTGGCGGTGATGTTGCTTGTGGGCACGTGCAATGCCTTTATCGTCTTCCACCTGTGGGCCATCTTCTACATCCTTCCTGTGGTGTTCTCCATTCGTTACTGCAAACCTCGCTTTACCATTGCCACTGGTATCGTGGCTTCACTGCTGGCAGCTGTTGTGGGTAATCTCCTGCTCTACCTGGGGTTTACGGCCAATGGCTACGTCAACCTTGACTTCGTGGAGGTCACCGAGCCCGTTGTCGTCGACCTTCGTGAGGGTTTCTACGGCATCTATGGTCCTGTGTTCGAGTCTGGTAAGATTGACGAACCGGGACTCTACAAGAATTTCTTGTTTGGCGAGTTCCCTGCTTTCCTTACCATGATTCTCATCACCATTGTCTGTGGCGTCATTGCACGTAGATACCGCCACAACATCCAGGTTGAGCTCGAGAACGTGGAGAAGTCTGTCACCATCGCAGAGCAGCGCCTTCGCGAGAAGGACCACCAGCGTCAGATAGCCGAGATGCAGGACCTCAACACCCAGCTCAGCAAGCAGCGTGAGGTGGCTTCCGAAGCACGTCGTGCAGCCGAGTTGGCCAACAGGACCAAGACGCTCTTCCTCAACCACATGTCACACGACCTTCGCACGCCCATGAATGCTATCATCGGCTATACAGCCCTTGCCTCTACCAATCCCGGGGATCAGAAGCTGTTACAGGAGTATCTCTCCAAGGTCTCAAGCTCCAGCCAGTACATGCTTTCCCTGATCAATGGCATGCTTGACGTCAATAGTCTGGAGAGTGGCGACATCCAGCCTCAGTTGAGCGAGAACCGTCTCTCGGACATCCTTCACAACCTCCGCTCCGTCGTCCTCGGTGCTGTCAATGCCAAGCGTCTCAACCTCTTCATCAATACTCAGGATGTCACTGAAGACGTTGTCCTTTGCGATCCCTTGCGTCTCGGCCAGGTTCTTATCAATCTGGCCAGCAGTGCTGTCAAGCATACACCTGCAGGTGGTACTGTCAGCATTTTGCTCAGTCAGTTCCCCACGGCTGATGAGAGACGCTCTGTATTCGAGTTCCGAATCAAGGATACAGGACCAGGTATGGACAGGGAGAAGGCTGCACACGTCTTTGAACAATATACACTCGATGATGACGAGCAACAGGTTCGCCATCAGACCAAGGGTCTTGGCATGTATATCACCAAGTGTCTCACTGACCTTATGGGTGGTAATATTCAGGTTACAACGGAAAAGACCAAGGGAACGGAGTTCGTAGTCAGCTTCACCTTCCAGACTGTAGTTTCTCCCACTATCGCTGCGCAGACTTCCTCCGAACAATCCACCCATTCCATGTTGGAGGGCATGCACGTCCTGCTTGCTGAGGATAATGCCCTCAACCAGGAAATCATATCTACACAGTTACAGGGAGTTGGTTTCCACGTCGATGTTGCCCAAGATGGTCTGGAAGCAGTGTCACGTGTCATGAACCAGCCCGCAGGTACCTACAATTTTGTTCTCATGGATGTCGTCATGCCCCGTATGGATGGTTACGAGGCCACCCGTATCATCCGTGCCATCCCTGATGCCGTCAAGTCCCAGATCCCCATCATTGCCATTTCTGCCAATGCCTTTGAGAATGACAAGATCAGTGCACGTAATGCCGGCATGAATGGCCATATTGCCAAGCCCATCGATCTCCCAACCTTATTGGCCGAGATCTCTCGCATCCTGAAAGGGTAGGTAAAAAATCTTTCTAATCGCGCTTGAAGAGGTCGCGGGTATAGACTTTATCCTTGACGTCCTCAAGGCAGTCATCGTAGCGATTGGCGATGATGGCCTTGCTCCGTGATTTGAAGGTCTGAAGGTCGTTGACCACCAGAGAACCAAAGAAACTGGCACCGTCCTCAAGCGTGGGCTCGTAGATGATGACGTTGGCACCCTTCGCCTTGATTCGCTTCATGATGCCCTGTATGGCACTCTGGCGGAAGTTGTCGGAATTGCTCTTCATCGTCAGGCGGTAGACACCGATGGTAGGAGTTTCTGGTTTCTTAGTTTCTTTGTTCCATGTATTCTGTGTCGAGTAGTCATACCATCCAGCCTTGCGTAATACAGCATCTGCAATGTAGTCCTTGCGGGTTCGGTTGGATTGTACGATAGCAGTCATCATGTCCTGGGGCACATCCTGATAATTGGCCAGGAGCTGCTTCGTGTCCTTAGGCAGGCAGTAACCTCCGTAACCGAACGATGGATTGTTGTAGTGAGTGCCGATACGGGGGTCTAGTCCTACGCCTGAGATGATGGCGGCTGAATCAAGACCTTTGACTTCGGCATACGTGTCCAGTTCGTTGAAATAGCTGACACGCAATGCCAGATAGGTGTTGGCAAAGAGTTTGACCGCTTCAGCCTCTTTCATTCCCATAAACAACGTGTCGATATTCTCCTTGATGGCACCTTCCTGCAACAGTGCAGCAAAGGTCTTGGCATACTCCTCAGCCTTAGGATTACCGATAGCCTCGATAGCGGCATTCTCTTCATCCCATCTGCGGTCAGTACCCGTTGCAAGTGGTTTGGGGTAGCCAACGATAATACGACTTGGCCAGAGATTATCCTCAAGAGCCTTGGACTCACGTAGGAACTCGGGCGAGAAAAGGAGGTTGAAGTGTCTGGCTGGTGAGCCTGCCGAACCATTCAGCGCGGGCTTGGTCAGGAACTGCAGGGCATACTTCATATACAGTGAGCGGCAATAACCCACAGGAATGGTGGACTTGATCACCATCACCGCATCTGGATTGACACTGATAACCAAGTCTATCACATCCTCGATGTGGTGTGTGTCGAAGAAATTCTTCACGGGATCGTAGTTGGTAGGTGCTGCTATCACTACATAGTCTGCGTCTGCATAAGCAGTTTTGCCATCCAGGGTAGCCGTCAGCTTCAGTTGTTTTTCGGCAAAGTATTTCTCAATGTATTCATCCTGGATGGGAGAGATGCGCTTGTTGATCTTCTCAACCTTCTCGGGTATCACATCCACTGCCGTAACTTGATGATGCTGTGCCAGAAGTGTGGCAATGGAGAGTCCCACATAACCTGTTCCAGCAACCGCAATTTTTATCTCGCTGAAGTCCTTCATTAGTTTGTTCTTTTCTGTTTACATTGCAAAGTTATGCATTTTTCGTAAGATGTGCAAGGGAAACGCCCACATAATTAAGCGTTCATGCGTGTGTTAGATCTACTTCCAACCCTCCAAAACATCCATCATTACGGTTTCAGTTCCATTCTCCATGCGTGACATTGCTGCTACAATCTGGATGTAGGAAACGGCGTCCTGTCCTGCAACAAGTGGTTTCTAAAAACTTCTTCTCTTTACGTTCTGCGCATATCTTGGGTGTATATGATAGTGCTGTGGGCGAATGGAACATCATAGGACAGACGGAAGCAGTAATAGACAGGTTTCAATGAGTCTTATGTGCTTCCTTAATTGCTTCGTGCATCCATCGCGGATCCTTCGCGGAATCATCGTGGAAATGCATAGGTAGCACTAGGGCACTCTGTAGACAGAGAATAGGCTGAGGGTAGGATCAAAATGATGGCCACTTTTCAAAGTTTATTTTTTCGGTAATCCCTTCACCTTGGCGGATATTTGGAATATAGTACTCAGATTATCAGTACATTACAACATGGTGAAGGGTTGGTGAAAGGTTTGTAAACCCTTCACCAACCCTTCACCGTTCCTAATACTTTGAATTACAGTGGGTTTAATGGCAAAATGAAAGGTTTGTCCGATTTCATACTTATTCTTGGTAGCAACGTGTTTTCGCTCCCTGCCAGGACCCTGACCTTGGTCAAGAGGGAGAGTGCCGATAGAACAAAGAAAGGAGCCCAAATGGACTCCTTTCAAGTGATCTGGAAGGGGCTCGAACCCTTGACCCGCAGCTTAGAAGGCTGCTGCTCTAATCCAACTGAGCTACCAGACCATCCTTGTTAAAGCGGATGCAAAGTTAGTGCTTTTTTCACACTCTTGCAAATTTTATGTGGATTATTTCAGATTTTGCTTGTCACGACGGTCAATGAAGGAGGGTGTGAAGGGGTATAAAAACAAATAAAAGGGTATAAAAACAAAGAAGGTTGTCATCCCGACAACCCAACTTCTAATTAACCTTAAATCTAATACCATGAAAAACACGATGCAAAGGTACGGCTTTTTGCGAATTCTGCAATAGATAAGTGCGTGAAAAACAAGAAAAATACTTTTTTGTTGATTTATGTCAAGGTAAAAGTGGAAATGTGAGTGATAATAAGCATCTGCATCGTATTTTTTCGTAATTTTGCAGAGAAAACGTTGGTACAGCATTAATGAAATGACAGACGTACAGAGGAAAAATAAAACCTGGATGAAGAGACTGCTCGCCATCATGCGGCAGAATGCCCTGATTACCGCCATGGTGGTAGGGTGTCTGGGCTACGAACTCTTCACTCGTGTAGAGGTACTTGCACCTATGGGTGATAGCATGGGTCCTCTGATGATAGACTGGTTGCCTATCGGACTGTTCCTGTTGCTGTATTTCACCTTCTGCAAGATCAAGATTTCCGAACTCAGACCACGTACCTGGCACTTTGTCATTCAGATCGTGCGCACCCTTTTGGCTGCTTTCATGGTGCTGATGATATACCTTTTTGGTGACGATCCCGAAAGGAAGTTGGTGCTGGAAGGTATGTTCATCTGCTTCATTTGCCCTACGGCTGCAGCTGTGGTGGTAGTGGCTGAGAAACTGGGCGGAAGCATTGGTTCGCTGACCATCTTCACCATCATAGCCAATGTGGTGACCATGGTTATCATTCCCACCTTCTTCCCCCTGGTGGAGAGGGAGGCCAATATCACCTTTATGATGGCCATGCTGATGCTGCTTCGTAATGTTTTCGTTGTGCTGGTGGCTCCCTTGGCCCTGGCATTGTTGTCCCGGCGTTTCGTGCCCAGGTTTGTGCAGTACGTCAATCAGTATAAGAATATCGGTTTCTATATCTGGTGTGTGAACCTGGCCATTATCAGTGGTGTCACCTTGCGCAACATTGTCCATAGTACGGTCTCGGGATGGGTGCTCTGGTGTCTGCTCATAACCCCTCTGTTTGTCTGTCTCATACAGTTCGCTATAGGCAAGGCCATAGGTCGTCACTGGAATGACAGCATCAGTGCTGGACAGGCTCTTGGCCAGAAGAATACCGTAGTGGGACTCTGGCTCACCCTCACCTTCCTCAATCCCCTTGCTGCCGTTGCTCCGGGTGCCTATGTGCTATGGCAGAACCTGGTCAATGGTTGGCAGATATGGTACAAGGAGAAACACGGTAAACTAATCTGGTGAAATCAACCACACATATTTTGAATACATTATTTATAGCATTATGAAGAAGATACTTTTTGCTGCGTTTTTGTTGTGCTTCTCTGCCTCAATCCTGGCACAGGACAAGAAGAAGGAAGAGGAGGTAATGACCAAAAACAAGGGTACGTATGTGGTGAATACCACTACGCTCTGCGATACACGTGGATTCAAGAGCACTACACCACTGATGGTGACTATCAAGAAGAACAAGATTGAAAAGATCGAGGCTCTGCCTAATATGGAGACCCCACGGTTCTTCAATCGCCTCCTTAAGGAAATGTTCCCTAAGTATGAGGGTATAGCCATCAAGGATGCTGAGAGCGTGGACTGTGTGACTGGTGCCACCATGAGCAGCAAGGCTGTCAAGGACCACGTGAAGGCTGCAGTGGAATATTACAAGAAGAATAAGTAATTCTCTACTCAGATTTGAATATGCCCAGGACGGGATTGGTTTTGGAGGGTGGCGGTATGCGTGCACTCTTCAGTGCAGGTGTCATGGATGTGATGTTGGAGAACGGCATCACCTTTGATGGTGTGATAGGTGTATCAGCAGGAGCTAGTTTCGGATGCAACTACAAATCGAGACAGGCAGGACGTGTGTTGCGCTACAACCTGAACTATGTGGACCATCCCGACTATATGGGTGTTCGTCCTCTTTTGAAGACGGGAAATATTATCGGAGCAGAATTTGCCTACCACACCCTTCCAACGCAGTTGGACCTCTTTGATGACGCCACCTACGAGGCCAATCCAACAGCATTCTACGTGGTCTGCCTGGATGTGGAGACGGGCAAACCGATATACAAACGCTTGGACAAATGTGACCGCGAGGGTAGGGAGTGGATACGTGCTTCGGGGTCTATGCCTGTGGTCTCTGTGCCCGTGCAGGTTGGGGGATACAAGTTGCTGGATGGTGCTATGGGTGACAACATTCCCTTGGAGTACTTTCAGTCTATAGGCTACGAGCGAAATGTCGTTATTCTGACGCAACCTCGTGGTTTTCAGAAGACTCCCTCAAAGGCTTTCCCCCTCATCAAGATGCTGCTGAAACGCAAATATCCCAAGGTTGTGGAGGCTATGCAGAGGCGCCATGTGCTGTATAATGAACAATTGCGCTATCTGGAAGAGCAAGAGCAGATGGGTCAGACGTTGCTGATCTATCCACCCGAAAAACTAAACATCTCGCGTATAGAAACGAATAAACAGAAGTTGCAGGATACCTACGACAAGGGGCGTGAAATGGGACTGAAACTGCTGCCCACGATACGTGATTTCCTAGGATCACCTAGGATTATCTAGGACTACCTAGGATTACCTAGGGCTCTCTAGGATCACCTAGGATTATCTAGGACTACCTAGGGTCACCTAGGATTATCTAGGACTACCTGGGATTGCCTAGGACCACCTTCCCATTATTTCACGATGATTTCGTCGCAGAAAACCCATCCCTGACGCGGTCCGGTGAGGGCACGCAGGCGTATGTATCTGGCATGAGGTTTGGGTTGTCCCATGGCTTTCCAACCGATGAGTTGGTAGTCCTCGGGACGGGAGGATTCAATCTCTGAACGGCTTTGGAGGGTGGTCCAATTGATGCTGTCCTGACTGACCATTACCTCGAGGGTGTAAGGGAGGAAGATCTCCGGACCTGTGCTTTGCAGGAAGTCACCCTCGATGCTTGCTATCTTTCGTGATTTACCCAGGTCTATGACCACGTCCATACCACCACGGATGAAGCCTTGCCATCGTCCGTCAGTATTGTTCCATCCACCACACTCTCCATCTGTGAGTGTGACATCCCCCTTGGCCTCGTAATAACTATGGTAAGGCAGGAGATAGGTAACGGGACAATGCCTGCTAAGGCTCTTGACGGGACGTTGGCGAGCAGGTCGTTCACCCACCTCGTTATATAGGGGGAAGGCATTGACGTGCAACTCGTTCTGCAACCATCTGGTAGCCTCTATGGCCTTGCGATGAAAGGTCTTGACATCACGTGGAGCATCCAGTCCTGTACGTCCCAGTTCGGCAATGGCGAAGGCACGTGGCCAGAGCATATACTCGGCATAGCGTGGATTCTCAATGTGCTCGGTCCAGACATTTGCCTGTACCCCCATCACCTTCCTCCCAGAGGTCGAGAGGACATTGGGCAGGGCATAGACACTGTCAATGGGGAGGTAACCTCCTGCAGCCTTAGGTTCGCGTGTGGGATCGTCCTGACACTTGTCCAGATAGCACCATTTGCCGGGGCAGAGTATCACGTCGTGCCCTAAGTCCAGAGCCTTGCGTGCTGTGTCGATATTACGCCAAACCATGATGACCATCCCGCTGTCTGCTGGTTCATCGGTCAGTGCTTCGTCCCATACCACCATGCGTCGCCCCAGCGAATCAACAATCTGTTTCAGTCGTCGCATACCCGTGGGTTGCAGGTCATGCTGCGTGGCTGCCTCGTCACCTCCCAGATGCAGATAGCGAGAGGGAAAGACCTGGCAGACCTCTTCAAGCACCTTGCGCATGAACAGGTAGACCTTCTCGCTCTGCATGTCCATCTCGGCATGGTTGAATCCCAGTTCGGGATAGGCTGCCACCACCTCCTCGCTGTGGGCAGGAAACTCGATCTCGGGTACGATCTCTACCCCACGTTGATGGGCATAGGCCACCAGCTGCTTCAGTTCATCCTGCGTGTAGAAACCCCCATGTCCGGTCTGAGCATCAGCATATTTACGGTCGCCGTACCACCAAGTTTTCCAGTCGGGAGCCGTACGCCATGCTCCTACACTTGTCAGGCGAGGATAGGAACGAATCTCCATACGCCATCCCGCAGCATCAGTAAGATGGAGGTGCAGGGTGTTCAGCCCAAAATGCTCCATGGCGTCTATCTGCCGACGAATATCCTCAAGGGGCATAAAGTGACGACTGACATCAAGCATAATACCTCGCCAGGGGAGGGATTCAGCTTTGATGTAGACTGACTTCAAAAGACCAGTTAGCAGCAGGATGAGGGATAAAAGGAGACGAGGTCTATGCATAAGGGTGGGAATTATGTGAAGCCAACAACCTTACATCATAGCACCCAGAATCTTCTGGAAGAACTGCATGTGTTCGTCGCGCCACTGATGGATGGCTCGTTCCAACTGGTCCAGATTGGCCTGTTCGGGAGTGACGGTTCGACCATCATCCAGAACGAGGAAGAGTTCGTAGTCATCATTGTTGTAGGCTTTCTGAAAGCCGTGATATCCTAACTGTACTTCACCCTCCATGGCTGAAACGATGGCGTCGAGGGTGAGAGTGGCTTGCTCAAGTCTAAATGGTTCGTTCATGGGTTTTGGGGGTTTCTTGTTTCTAGGTTTCTTGTTTCTCGTTTCTCGTTTCTCGTTTCTCGTTGTTTCGCAAAGATAGAAAATTTTTTTTTGTTTGAATAATTTCTTGCTGATTTTCTTGCATGGTGTTTGTAAAAAATGTAAATTTGCAAAAATTAACACAATTTTGATTACTACTTAACCATTAATCTATTGCACCATGAAACGAGTATTACTATCCATTTGTTTGTGTTTTAGTGTTTTAGTACTATGTGCACAATTTCCTGGCAGAGGCATGAGAAACCGTTTCCCAGGTGGACCACAGAATGGTGGTTTCCGCGAATTGCTTTCTTATGGCGCGACTCCTATCAATGCCCATACCGTATTGCGCATGTTGTCTTTCTCCCCTGCTGTTGTCCTGACAGAGGAGGAGTCTGAACGCTATGGCCATAAACAGTTGTTGAACGACATGTACGAACTTTTTCTACCCGTGTATCGTTCTACGCTCACCTTCAACGATATCAATTTCATCCTTGCCATTTATCACAGTCCCAATGTGAGCATGGCTATTCGTCATTTATCTATCTTCGACGATATGCCCGGTGAAGAGATGTCGAAGTATTTGACACCTGCCATCAATGCTATCATTGCTGGCGAGAAGCCTGAACCTGTAAAACTGAACGAGGGTATCTCGCCAAGTTATCTTGAAGCCTCAGGTGCTTATTATGAGTCAACGGGACGTGGTGACATGCTCAAGCAACTCAAGAATGTGGCAGATCAGAATGGCAATGAAGGTGGTGCTAAGCACTTGTCGCAGATTGTTGACTACCTCTTGGCAAACAATGCTGTAGTTTATGCCAATGTCGGTAATGGTAAGGTAACCGAGGATGAGTTCCGTTTGATTGCCGGTCTGTATGAGACCACTGCTTTCCAGCATTTCAGGGCAGGTCATCTGAACCTCTCTTCGCAGAGCACCACTATTCTTCCCAAGATTATCGAGCGTGCAAAGGCTTGGAAGGAAAAGAAGGACAAGGGTAATCAGTAAATAAAAACCTTTTCATATAACCAATTAAGGTGGGGTTCGAAAGATTCCCACCTTAATCTGTATATTCAGTCTACGTCACTTTGCCCAGGCTTTTCCTTCTGCCGTTCTTCTCCACTGGAAATAACCATCCAGCACGTGAAGTGCATCCTGACTGGGAACGGGACCTGCAGCAGGGGTGGGACCTGTAAGGTGCATCACCTGAGGTGCATCGTTCGAGAAGCGGGGCCAGAGGGGAATACCCTCGCCATTGGGGTCACCTTTCTTGGCAAAGTTCAGCCAGTATTTGCCCATGATCTTTGACAGGGGACGGTCTGACTCGGGATGAGCAAAACCATCCATGTGCTGGAAGACGTAAGCCACGTCCTGTCCATGAGGTGAACCCTTTCCGTATTGGGGAGAACCAACGGGATAGTTAGGGTGCTGGTCGAAATAGTACAGGAACACCTTTGACTTTCCTGTCTGGCTCTGCAGACGAGCCCAGTTCCAGGTTTGCCAGCCAAAGGCTGCATCGCGCATCAGGTCGCGTGACTGCTTGCCACCATCCTCTGCTGTGAAGGGATAGGCTTTCAGCAGTGCCTCGGCAAATGGGCCATAACGTTGCTCCGTGTTCTTCTTGTAGGACTCTGGTGTATTGCCGCCAAAAGAGAAGCTGGCACCCTCGTCGGAATTGTAGCCTATCAATACGGGTACATCATTATATAGGCCCTGTGCGTAACGTTCTGACTGGTCACCGGGAATAACATAACCGTCCACGATGGGCCAACTGCTGCTGCCCAGACCACGACTGGCAAACTTCGACGCATCCATGGCACGTAGTTCGGCCAAAGACTTAGCACCGAGCGAGGCCATCAGTTTCTTGCCTGCTTCCTCTGCTTGTTCCAGTGTCTGCATGTTCTCACCGGGATAGGTAGTGGGACGTGTTGGGCCGAAATTACCACCACTTTGCGAGATGGCTCCTTGAATCAATCCTTTGGCCAATGGTGAACCGCAAAGCATGCTTACCGAGATACCACCAGCAGATTCTCCAAAGATGGTCACCTGGTTGGGATCACCACCAAACTTCGCAATATTCTTCTTTACCCACTTCAGTCCTGCTATCTGGTCCAGAATGCCATAGTTGCCTGACACATGGTTGGGGTCTTCGGCAGACAGTTCGGGAAGAGCCAGGAATCCCAACTGCCCCACACGATAATTGATGCTGACCAGCACCACATCCTTGTCCACCTGTGCCAGAGCCTCACAGTCGTAGCTGGGGTCGGCGGTGTTGCCGAACACGAATCCACCACCATAGATCCATACCAGCACGGGCAGTTTGTCCTTGGGTGAATGGGCAGGTGTCCATACATTCAGGTAGAGGCAGTCCTCGCTGTATTCGGGCGAAGGATTGTTTTGTATAGGTCCTGTGGCATACTTGCTGGCATCACGCACGCCCTTCCATGCCTTTACAGGCTGTGGGGCTTTCCAGCGCAGATCGCCTACTGGAGGGGCACCAAAAGGTATACCCTTGAATATCATCAGTCCGTTGGATTTATATCCCTGGATGTCGCCTCCTTCTACCGTGAGAAGGGCATCAGCAAACTTGTCTGCACGACAGTTCATCCCCATCATGCAGCATGCTACTAATAGCAGATACCATTTTTTCATTGTGGGTTTGTTGTTTCTGGGTTTCTGGGTTTCTCGTTTCTGAGTTTCTTGTTTCTGAGTTTCTTGTTTCTAGTTTCTGGGTTAGGCCATGTACTGATGAAGGGTCTGGATGATAAGGTCATAGCTTTCCTGCACTTTGGCGAGCAAAAGGGGATCAGCAGGACTCACTTGGTCTCTCATCTGCTCAGTGAGGGCTGATGCTGCTTGCTGCAGTTCGGTGAAGGCCAGGTTGGCAGCAACACCTTTCAGGGTGTGTACAGCACGGAATGCCTCGGGGTTGTTACCCTCTGCGATTTTTTCCAGCAGTGTCTGCATGGAGGGATCAGCAGGGAATTTACGAATAAAACGGTCTACCAGATTGTCGTTCATCAGTCTGGTCTTTGCTTCTGCATAGTTTCCATGCAGGTTGGCATAAACTTCTTCTAGTGTCATATTTTTGGGGTTTCTTGTTTCTATGTTTCTAGGTTTCTAGGTTTCTTGTTTCTAAGTTTCTCGGTTTCTTAGGGTTTCAAGGATTGTGCTATGGTAGTCATCATGAGGTTGATGTCAATAGGTTTGGCGATATGCCCGTTCATGCCGGCATTCTTGGCATCTTCCTGGTCCTTCTTGAAGGCGTTGGCTGTCATGGCCAGGATGGGGATGTTGGCCTTCTTGGGGTCGTTGAGATTGCGGATGTAGCGTGTTGCCTCGTATCCGTTCATGTTGGGCATCTGCACATCCATGAGTATCAGGTCATAGGTACCGGCAGGAGCCTCGTTGTACATCTCCACACAGACCTTTCCATCCTCTGCACGGTCTATGGTGAATCCTGCCTCTTTCAGAATCTCTATGGCTATCTCGGCATTCAGTTCGTTGTCCTCTGCCAGCAAGATGTGCTTGCCTTGGAAGGAGTCTGTGTCCACCTCCTCGGGAGTTGCTGACTGGGCTCCCGTCTCGTATGCTATGCGGTGAGGGATAGTCACCCAGAAGGTCGTGCCCTTGCCCAGTTCGCTCTCCACGGTGATCGTACCACCCATCAGTTCCACCAGTTTCTTGGTGATGGCCATGCCCAGACCTGTACCCTTGATCTTGTTGTCGGTATAGGCTTTCTCTCGTGTGAAGTCCTCGAAGATGTGAGGCAGATACTCCTCGGACATGCCTATACCCGTATCGCGCACCATTCCCTGTATCTTCACCCATCCGGGACGCTCGTCGGGCAGTTCGGTACTGGTGATGGTTACCGTTCCCCCTGCAGGTGTATATTTGTAGGCATTCGAGAGCAGATTCATGTATATGTCGCTGAGTTTCACGGCGTCGCAGTAGATACCCTTTACCTTGACGTTTGGGATGAACTCCATCTTCAGGCCTTTCTTCTCCATCAGGTCGCTGTACAGGTCCTGTACCTCCAGCAGCACCTCGCCTATCGCTCTTGGCTCCTCGTTCAGCTCCGTCTTGCCGCTCTCGATGCGTGCCATTTCGAGGACGTTGTTGATAAGTCCCAGTAGGAAGTCGCTGGAACGGCGTATCTTTTGCAGGTAGTCCTTGCATAGCTCCGTATTGGTGATATCCCTCGACATGAGGTTGGTGTAGCCAATGATGGCGTTCATGGGTGTACGTATATCATGACTCATACTGAAGAGGAATCGCGTCTTGGCCTGGTTGGCAGCATCAGCCCTGCGATGGTCCCTACGGGTAATGTACAGCATAAAGGAGAATAGTCCCAGAATGACCAGCACGGTGATGGCCAAGGGATAGAAATGAGCCCTGACGAAATCCTCGATGGTGGTCTCGTGCATTACTGCTGAGTGTTTAGCCAGCGAGGCATGAATCTCTGAATTGCTCATCATGCGTGACAGGCGACTGATGATGGCGAACAGTTGAGTTTCGCCAGCCTTGACGGCAAAGTTAAGTGAGATGATGGAACCAGTAGCTACAGCCTTTAGTCCGTTACGCTCGATAGCGTTGCCAAGGACACCAATACGATAGTTGCTGATCAGCAGCAAGTCAGCCTTGTTGTCTGCCACGCCCTTCAGACACTCCATGGTCGAGGGGAAGTGTACGATCTCCCAATCCTGATATTGCTCATGTAAGAGGGAAAGATAGTTAGGGTTTGAGGCATTGATGGCGGCACGCACATGCCCTTCAGGATCGAACTGGTCATTGTTTCTCACCACAGCCATCTCGGCTGATCTTACGAAGGCATCGGTGTAGAGCAGACCTGCCATCTCGGCGTCATAGACGCTCATACCGTTGGGGAAAGCCACGTCCACCTCGCCCTTCTTCACGGCATCAATAGCATTGTTGATGGTGGGGTAGGGGATGGCCTCAATGTGCAGTTTCACATCGGGGAAGATGCCACTTACCTTCTCAATAAAGTCTTGGAGCAAGCCGTTCACCTCGCCCGTTTCGGGGTTTTGGGCACAGAAGGGCAGGTAGTTGTCGCGATAACCTATACGCAGGGTGCCATGCTTCTTCAACCATTCCACCTCATTGCTGGGCATGGAGCGGTAGAAGTTGGTATAGGCGAAGTATTTCTCATGCAACTCACGGTTGTAATAGCTGTTGTGCGAGCGTATCTGCGACATCGACCTGTCCAGCATATTCTTCAGGTCAGGACGGTTTTTGTTGATGGCAAAATAGATATTCGACGAACCGATATGGGCCACCGGGATACAGATGTCCTGTGCGGACTTGCTGAAGGAACTTACAGCGGCAATGGCATCAATCTCCCCTTTCTGCAGCAGGTCGAGATACTCATTCTGGTCGATGTCGTACTCTGCCACCTCGCAGTGTATACGGTGCAGGTTCATCCATTCCCTGAGTAATTTCTTGGGCAGACTGTTCTTGTTTACGCCGATGCGTTTGCCTTCCAGTGAACGGAAATCTCCTGCAGCGTATTTGTTGTCTTTGGAAAGGGCCAGGATGTAGTAGTCCTCTGTGCCCATCTCGTTCTCGGAGAAGAGCATGCTTCCCTCTCTCTCTGGGGTGCGTGACACGTCCGAGAGCAGGTCTATCTCGCCCCTCTGTAGCATCTCGAACAGGTTGACCCAACTGCCCTCTACATATTCGTATGTCCACCCCGTATTGGCTGCTATTCGGCGCTGGTATTCGTAGGCATAGCCTGAGCGTCTGCCCAGACGGTCGATATGATTGAACGTCGACTCATACCATCCCACACGCACCACGGTCCCTGTATTTTGGGCACACACGGGTAGGATGCCAGCCAGCAGTATCAATGCTGGAAGTATTGCGAGTATTAGGATGCTATGTAATTGTTTTCTTGTATTCATGGGTGTCGTTATTTCATAATGCGTTGTAGGGTGGTGAGCAACTCGACAAGATCTATGGGTTTGGACAGATGACCATTCATGCCTATATTGATGGCATTTTTCTTGTCCTCGTCAAAGGCATTGGCCGTCATGGCCAGGATGGGGATGTTGCATTTCCGCTCGTCAGAGAGGTTGCGTATAAGCTCTGTTGCCTTGTAACCGTTCATATTGGGCATCTGTATATCCATCAGGATGACATCGTAGTAACCTGCTTCTGCCTCCTGCATTTTCTGCAGGCAGATCAGTCCGTCCATGGCATGGTCCACCTCAAATCCTACCTCTTTCAGCAGGGTGATGGCTATCTCTGCATTCAGTTCGTTGTCCTCGGCCAGGAGGATGCGTCTGCCCTCGAAACTGCTCGTTCCTTGCTCGTTCGTCTGTTCCT
>DCIS01000128.1:21153-27155 GCA_002317475.1 Prevotellaceae bacterium UBA1720
AGTTCGCTTTCCACCTCAATATGGCCGTTCATCAGTTCTATGAGTTTCTTCACGATGGCCATGCCCAGTCCCGTACCACTCACCTTGCTCTCTGTGGTATTCCGTTCGCGGGTGAACTCCTCAAACAGGTGTGGCAGGAATTCGGGTGACATGCCGATGCCGGTGTCCTGTATCACCGTCTGGTAGATAGCCTCTCCAGGTGTGTCAGATGGCAGTTCTGTCGATTTGAGGGTTACCTTGCCCCCAGCAGGGGTGTACTTCATTGCGTTGCTCAGGATGTTCAGGTAGATCTCGCGCAGCTTGGTTGGGTCAGCCATGATGTTCTCGTGGGTGATGTCCATACTGAATTCCGCTTCGATATCCTTGCTCTTCATCTGCGTCTCGAAGATGGAAAAGAGGGATTCGCCGAACAGCCGTGTTTCTATCGCCTCTTCCTCCAGTGATGCCTTTCCGCTCTCGATACGTGCCATCTCCAGTACGTTGTTGATGAGCTCCAGCAGGATGCCGTTCGAGGTCTGTATCTTGCTGATGTATTCCCGGGCAAGATCCTTCTCGTCCAGGTGTTTCTCGAGCAGGTTGGTGAAGCCGATGATGGCATTCATGGGTGTTCGTATGTCGTGAGACATGTTGAAGAGGAAGTTCGTCTTGGCCTTGTTGGCAGCCTTGGCAATGACCAGCTGTGCCTCAGTCTCGGCCTTCTCGTGGGCTGCTGTCACGTCTCTACCCAGAACGTTCACCACACGCATGCCGTTCTCGTCAGATTCCGAGAAGACGGTCAGCTCGTGCCAGAAGTGCTCGCCTGTCTCTTCATAGTAGACGGGGAATTCCAGCGAACCGATCACGCCCTTCTTTACGGCCTTTCGTCTCAGTTCCTCCAGCGACACCAGGTCAAAGAACTGCTTACGGTATTTGGGGTCTACGGTCAGGCACAGTTTCAGCTGCACCTCGTTATAGTCGTTGCTTTGGTCATGCAGGGCCACCACTTTGTCCATACCCGTACCCTTGATCAAGGAGTATTTTCCGGTGAGCAGGTCCACGGTGAGGTTGAAGGCATACAGTTTCTGGGTCAGCTGAGAGAGGGTACGGTCGTGCAGTTCCGACTTGTAGTTCAGTCTGATGTTATCGGTGATATCCTGATGCATGCCGTGTACCACGGGTATGCCGTCCTCGATGGTGGTCTTTCCATAGCATCTCACGGTTCTCAGGCCCAGCGTGGGGTGGAAGTAGCGGTATTCCACCTCGGTCAGTTTTTGTTGCAGTTTCTCACCGTATTCCGCAACGATCTCGCGGTCCTCGGGGTAGATATGCTCCTGGTAGAATGCCAAGCGCTCTTCGGGTGTCATGGAGGGGTCTGCGCCCAGCAGCACGTCCATCATGTTGTCGGCATACAGTCCCACCTGTACGCCGTCGACAATCTTAGACCTCCATTGGCCTACCCTGAACGACTGTCTTAGGAACTCCGGATCCTTTGTGTATTTCTCTTCCTTGCTCATGGTTGATAGAGGTGTGGTTTCGTAGTGTTTTTTAAGGTGGGTTCTATAAATTAGCTTTGTTAGATTTTGGAAGTTTTTTCGAGATCAAAGTGTTAGTGAGAGAAGGCGTGATGCGGGCATCACAACTGAATGAACTGACAGTTTGAACCGAACCTTTTCGAAACGTCGGAAATGGAAAACCAAAAGATGACAAAACGATAGCCCATAATTATTAACTTTCTAGCGGTGGGAATTTATTGAACCCACCTTAATCGTACAAAGATAGCAAAAAATATTGGAATATGCAAATTTTAACACAAAAATCTTACGCATAGTGCTTCGTTCTGGCGTATCCCTTCTCAAATGTATACGTGTAAGTACCGTACATTCTACGTACAAACACCGTACAAACACCGTATTTGTACGTAGGCTATGCGTAGGCTGTACGGTGTCTGTACGGTGTAAACGGCGTTTTTTTGCGGGGTGGAAACCCTATACGGTCACAACAAGTATCAGTGACACGATTCCTCCAGCAAAAATACTCACACCCACAGGCATCCAGAAGTTTGTGGCAGCCACGATCATAGGTACCACACCTACGGCTGTGGTGGCTGTAGTCAGGAAGATGGGTACCATGCGTCGTCTGCCGGCATCGTATGCCGCATCACGTATACTCATGCCTTTCCTTACCATGCCCCTTTTTAACTTCTTGTGGACTGCTGCAGCCCACCACCATACTGTTCATCACTAAGAGACCAATCATTGTTCTTTTCTTCATTTTTTTAGTATTTATGTTCTTGAATTCTGGTGCAAAGGTACGGCCATAAAAGCACAAATAGAACAATGTTTTGGCTACTGAATTATTCTATTTCACCACAAAAGGCATATTGCGACATTAAATAAGTGAAATCAAACACCCACTATCTGATTTATTTGTATTAACTTTGCATCGAGAAAACAAACACACTCATGGACAAAGTTAACATCAATTCATTTGTCGAGGCCAAGATTGTGCCTCCAAAGTCAAAAATCGTGATCCTTGATTCCTTGCACAGGAAATTTGCGATAGAGGCCAGTTCGAACAAACAGATGCTCATCGAGGGATTTATGTTTGCCCTTGTCTTGCAGGGCGAGGCACGCGTGATACTGGATGATGTGGAATATCAGCTTCATCAGGGTGACCTCTTCGGTTGTAATCCCCATAACATGCTCGAGCATTCCATGATCAGTCTCGACAGTCGTTTCCTGGGCTTCTTTGTCACCCCCGAGTACGTGTCTGAGCTCCTTTCTACGATCACCGTCGACTGGTCCTTCCTGATGATGCCCAGCACACACGAGGTACTGCACGCCGAGGATGACGAGATTGAACGATTGGTGGCATACACCAACCTCCTCCGTCAGAAACTCGAAGCACCTGACACCCCACACAAGGATCAGAGTATCAGTGCCTTGATACAGTCCATGGGTTTGGAGATCTTTGACATACACGCACGTCAGGTCACCTGTTGCCATCAAACGGATTTTAGTCATGGCGAGAACCTCGTGCAGCGTTTCGTCGTCTTGTTACAGGAAGCACGTCAGCAGGGCAAACCTTATCTCAATGTCAATGGTTATGCCGAACTGCTCAACGTCACACCCAAGTACTTCTCAGTGGTGTGCAAGAATATCACGGGCAAGACTGCCAAAGAACTCATCAACGAGGCTATTATGTTATCAGCCAAAACCCTGCTGCACGACAATAGTCTCAGTATCAAGCAGATTTCCCAACGCCTGGGCTTTGCCAACCAGAGTCATTTCGGCTCCTTCTTCCGTCGTCATTCGGGGGGCAAATCACCCATGGAAGTCAGAGCAAAGGGAAACTGAAAACTAATATGCCCATAATGTTTGTGGTATTCAGAATCCCATAACCTATTTCCTACGTACAGACACCGTATAAACAACGTACAATGTACGTACAAACACCGTATATGTACGTAGGCTATACGTAGGCTGNNAGGCTGTACGTAGGTTGTACGGTGTAAGTACGTGTAAAATGCATGTTTTCTGGTAGTGTCCCATAAACCCGAAAAGCCGAATGTAGCGAAAGCGTGCTTTCGGCGGAATTTCACGAAAACACAGCTTGGTGTATTTTTCTGGTGTTTTTTTTGCTATTAAAAAAAGAGTTGTAATCAACTGAATATCAATCAACTGTAGAACCTTGGTGTATAAAGTATATTTTTATTCTATAAAACCCTTTCTGCGCGCCCGCGTTTAGGGTTTATAAGAAAAATAGTACTAAAAATAAACCAAGCCGTTGTAAATCACAGAACTTCAACACTTTAGATGCCTCTTTCCTTCAATCAAAAACACACCTAAAAAATGCACCAGTGCAAAAGATGTGAATTTTCCTATGTTTTTTATCTGAGCACAGTTTTGACACGGTAATAGGATGCACCTATACGTTTTGAACTGCTGCGAAAGCCATCTCTGCAAAAAAAGTGATCTAAAAGGCTTATTTTTCTTGCAAAATATTTGGAAAACTCGTGAAGATTTGTTAATTTTGTAAGCGAATTGCATGAAGGCAAACATTTTTAACCTTATTAATAAACACAAAACATGAAAATGAATCTACACAGAATGTTAGTGGCCTTTGCTACTACATTTGCTTGCCTTACCGCAAGCGCGCAAACAGATTGCACAGACAAGATTACAAACCCAAATTTCGACGCAAAAGACTTCACAGGTTGGGACATGCAGAAACCTGCGACTTTCGGAAGTGCTCCAAGTACTGGCGTTAAGGCAACAAGTTCTGGGAATCCTGTTGTTACTGCTTACAGTACAACATTTGATTGTAAACAAACGGTTGAAGGTCTTACCCCTGGTATCTACAAACTGAGTGTTCAGGCATTTTCTCGTCCCATTTCAGATGTTGCAACGATCTGGACTGCCTACAAGGCTGGTAATCTAACAGCAAGTGACAATACTTTCTATGGCAACAGCTCGGAAAAGAAGGTTATGCTGATTTGTGAGGATTATTGCTCTGAACTGAGTGGCGGTACTACAATGGAATCGGGCAAGATTGTTCCTAATAGTTCTTCTACTACTAGTACAGCATTTAGCCAAACTCCCATTCATTATGATCAGTATCTCTATTGCGAGGTTGGACAGGATGGTAAGCTGACCCTTGGTATCAAGGCAACAGGTTGCGATGGTTCATACTATGGATTTGACAACTTCCGTCTGTATGGTCCTATTGCCGCTATTCCTGCAGAGGATGTGACAGCACTCGTTGCTTCAGCTCCAACCGGTAAAATGAATGCAACTGTCCAGAATACTATGGATACTTTCATTAAGGCCCTGCAAGCTGAGGCTTCTGTCAGCAACTATTCAGCAGCAGTAAAGGCTATTGAGGATGCCAAGGCAAGTGTAACAGTATATAGCGCAGTGAAAGAGGCACTTGACAAGGCTGAGAAGATTCAGCTGAGCGATGCTGCCCGTGCAGAGTACAATACTGCTGTTGAAAGCATTGTCAAGGCTTACAATGAAGGTACCATGACTGGTGACGGCTCAGAGCAGGTTGCTGCCATTCAGAAAGCCGTAGATGCAGCTAAGGCTAAGGACGCTGCCGCAAGTGTACAGGCAGATTGCACAGATAAAATCGTCAATCCAAATTTCGCTGATGGTAAGAACGGATGGTCAGGTGACTGGGGAAATGGTGATGTAAAGGCAACCTCTGTCAATCCACTCATCACATCCAACAACTCTAAATTTGATGTTTACCAAGACATCAAGGGTTTGGTAAATGGTCGCTACAGACTGAAGGTTCAGGCATTCACCCGTCCTATGACACATAGTAACCTGAAGACAGCCATTGCCAATGGAGAGACACTGAACAACCAGACTTACCTCTATGCTAACGATACAAAGAAACTGGTGAAACTTATCACCGAAGAAACCAGCACCGACAGCAAGTGTGGAGATGAGATCGAGACAGGAAAGCGCATTCCCAACAGCTCTACACAGGCAGCTAATGCATTCAATGCAGGCATGTATGAGAACGAACTGGAATTCGTTGTTACTACTGGTAGCGTACGTATCGGTATCAGCCAGGAATCAGACAATGGTACCACTTATGTAGGTTATGACAACTTCCGTCTGTATCTGGTAGAGGAGTATAAGATTGACTTGACAGAAAAACTGGCTAACCCCAGCTTCAATGATGGTACTAATGGTTGGACTGTTAACAAGGGTAAGATCGAAGTAAAAGCTGCAAGCACAGGTAATCCTGTTGTTACTGCTTATGGTTACAACGTAGATATCTGCCAGAAGGTGACAGGCTTGGAGCCAGGTAAATACATTGTTAAGGTACAGGCATGTTCACGCTACAAGGACAAGGCAGCTGGTATCGCTGACTATGAGGCTAAGAAGGCTGCAGGCGAGGAGATTCCCAATGAGGCATACCTCTATGCAAATGGCGTTCAGAAGAAGGTGGTAAACATCTGGGACGAGGGTGCCGATTATGATTTCGCCAAAGAGAGTGGCCAAGCTGCT
>DCIS01000128.1:27218-27910 GCA_002317475.1 Prevotellaceae bacterium UBA1720
TTCTCTAATGCTTTCGGCAAGTTAGGCATGTACGAGAATGAATTGGTTTGCGAGGTAAAAGAGGATGGCGAACTTACTGTTGGTATCAAGAATGAGTTGACAGGCGATGGTTACAACCTTTATATTGGTTATGACAACTTCCGTCTCTATCGTTATCAGGATGCTTCTGCAATTATCTCTGATGCTGGCTATGCTACTGCTGCTTACAGAGAAGATGTTGCTGTTCCTCAGGGTGTCAAGGCATACGTTGTTTCAGGCATCGAAGGTCAGGTTCTTACGTTGACTGAGGTTACTGCTATCCCCGCAAAAACAGGTGTCATCCTGGAAGGTGCTGCTGGCTATTATAAGATGACTGCTGCAACTAGTGCTGTTGCTCCTGTTGAAAAGAATCTGCTTTCTCCCAAGTATATCGGTGAGAAGATTTCTGCTGGAAACTATGTTCTTCAGAGCCAGAACAGCAAGGTAGGTTTCTACAAGCTTGATCAGGCACGCGCTACAGAGAAGGATTGCGCATATCTGAGCGTACCCGCTGCTGCTGCAAGCATCAAGGCATACTACTTCGAGGCTGACGAGGAAACTGCTATCGAGACTATCGAGGTGCTGACCTCTGGTAAGGCTAAGATCTACGACCTCAACGGTCGTCAGCTGAACAGCCTGCAGAAGGGTATCAACATCGTAAACGGCAAGAAGAT
>DCIS01000128.1:28051-46541 GCA_002317475.1 Prevotellaceae bacterium UBA1720
TAAGTAAAAGATACTTTCACCATTCCTCCCCTTCGGGGGAGGGTGGAATTTTACTAACGAAAAAACCATTAAGACTGATATGAAAAAGATATATATTACTCCCGCAGTGGAGATCAACGAGACTATGGTATGCCAGATGATGGCTCTGTCAATCCAGGACGTTGCTGCTGACAGCAGTCCAATCCTGGTAGAGGAAGAAGTAGACATGGACATCTGGGAGGACTAATCCACCCCTGATGTAACCTCAAGGTTATAAACGAGACTCTCCCGTCAACCTTTCGGCTGGCGGGAGAGCTTTTTATTTAGGATTACTCAGAATTTCTTGACGCGGATGTGGCAGTAGGGTTCACCACCCGTCTTCTCGTAGTAGCGTTGGTGATACTCCTCGCCAATCCAGAAAGAGGACTCGGGTAGTAGGAGGGTGTTGACCTCATAGCCACGATGACGAAGATCATCCATTACGGACTGTGCCTCTGTCTGTTGCGTGGAGCTGTGCGTGAAGATGCAACTGCGATACTGAGGACCACGGTCAGGACCTACACCATCCGTCTGGGAGGGGTCGTGCATCTCGAAGAAAACCTGACAAAGACGAGTGTAGGAGATGAGCGATGGGTCGTATTCCACCAACACCGCCTCGACATGATGTGTTTGGTGGCTCCGCACCTCGGCATAGGTAGGCATCTGTTCCTCTCCACCAGTATAGCCCACGAGGGTGCGTAGTACGCCCTGCTCCTTTTCAAACTGATGCTGTACACCCCAGAAGCAACCTCCGGCAAAGATAGCGTAATGGGCGTCAGGAGCGGGGTGGTACAGGGCAATCTGCGATACACCCTCTACGGCAGCCTTCACCTTCTCCAGTGCCGGACCATGCTTGCGTTGCAGTTCGGGATAAGCCTTCCCACGTGAGTAGTTGTGCTGCAGGTCATTGTATTTCACGTGGAGGGCAATAGGGTTGCCGGAATCAATGATGCCTTGCACGTAATCCATATAGGGTGTGCCCTTCTCGTGGGTCAGCAACCGTAGGGCGTTGACTACTCCTGAGGGGATGCCAGCCTCGAGGAGGTCCTCAAAGGTATAGTCGGTGTCTTCTACCACATCGTGCAGGAAACCAGCCATGCGTTCTTCGTCGGTGTGCCCCATCATACCTACGGTGATAGGGTGTAGGATAACGGGATTGCCGTCACGATCCAGTTGGCCGGCATGTGCCTTGGTGGCAATCTGAAGGGCAATGTCAATAGGGTGGTTCATAATCATTGGATTAATCTTGTAAGTATTTCTTTCGCAATCTGATAGGTGTCACCCTCGGGGATGTCGGTGTAATGGGTGGGCTTAACCTTGCGTGTGATACCTTTGGTCTCAGCGCCCCAGGGAGCATCCAGTTCGTGTGCCCAGTTCCATTCGCTGGCGAACCATCCTGCCTCAGGATCCTTGAGGTTGTGGCTGAAGAAATATGCCCATCGTGGATAATAGAAATCGCGCAGCATGCCATTCCACTGGCGGTAACTGTAGTCGCGCAGACCACCATATTCGCTGTTGTTGAAGTCGCCCCAGGTGGTGATGAGCGTGCGTGCATTGGCATACTCGAGCCAGTCGGCCAGATCTTCTTCACTGACCTTCTCTCCCTTCCGGACAAAACGCATGGTCTCCTTCGCCATGGCTCGTGCAGAGGTGGTCCAGCGACCAAGACGGAAGAGACGGTTGGTACCTAAGAGTTGGTCGGTGTCGAGGATGAGTTGCAGGAATTGCTCCTTGAGTGTGTTGAACTGCGCTGTATTCCCTGCCTCGTGTGCCTCGCGTATCTGCTCCAGGAGCGTCATGCTATAGTCACTCATGACCTGACGTGTGAGGTCGCAGAGGTCATAGCTCATGTTTTGTGCCCCAAGGCTGCCACTGGTACCAATGGTGGCGGCAGATTCCATCAGCTGGCAAACGGCACGGATGAAAGCCTCTCGGTCATAGAAGATGTGCGTGCCACCCCAGGTGCTGACGGTCTGGACCTCCAGCGAGGGTCGGGCACACATCACCGCCTCATGCGGACCTTGCAGACTCGTAGTCTCATTCATGGCCGTATGGAGAATGCCCAGCCATGCCTGTTCGGCAAGGGCGTTGTATATGCCATAGCGGCAGCGTGCGTACTCTCTGATCCATCCCTCTACATCGGGTTGCTGATCCATCCAGGGTAGTTCGAACAGCAGGTCATAGACCACGGGTACGCTCTCTATGGCCTCGGGAGCCGTTCCTATGCCGTGAATGGTGGGGTAGGCTGCCTTGTGCTGGAAATAGCCTTCGGCCATCTTGGGCAGGCGACCCATGAACCCCGTGCGTCCTCCGAAATTAGGGATGGTGCAGTAGATGGCCTCTTGTGGTTGGTAGCCTCCGAAACGGTCGAAATAGGCATGACCGTCACTAAAGAGATCCAGCACAATGAGTCGGCCTTGTGGGATAGCTGTGAGCGAAGAGGCTTGAAAGTCAGTCCATTGCCACTGTTGTATCACCCACTTGGTGTCAGGACCGGCATTCTGGTTCATGGCCTCGTAGATAGCCTTGTAACCCTCGCTGTAACGACCACTGCTGATGGTTCCACCCTCGTGGAAGGGGTCCATGCTATAGTAGCGGGAGGTGCCCATGACCTCGTGCAGACGGACGTAGTATTGACGTGCCACCTCAGCAAACTCGGGACATGTGGGGTCGAGAATGGCTGGGCGCTGGAACTGACACCAGAGGTTGGCCCTCTCGGTCTTGATGCCCGTCTTCTCCTGAAAGTTGCTGGGTACCATACCACTGAAACCAGGCAGCACGGGGTTCATGCCCAGTTCGCGCTCGCGGTCGCAGATTTTCCTGCCGAGGTCTGCCTGACGACGATACCAGGCATCACACTCCACGCCATTTCCGTCACCGCCCCAGCCTTCGAGGTTGTTCATGCCCCACCATGCTGTGAAAGCCGGTCCGGGCACGAAGGCCTCGGCATCAGCCTCGCTGTAGTGGCAATCCTGCATCAGAAAATCGCGCCACATAGCCTCCAGTCCCACTATCTGCAGAGGCATATTGATGCCATGCAGGGCCATCCAGTCAATCTCCTGCTGCCAACGCTCCCAGGTCCAGGTGGCCATGCTGTAGCCGAAAGTGCAGTAGTTCAGGTAGTAGCGATAGTCGGCCGTTGAGGCATGCACCTCCTCCTGTTGTGGTAGGGGCAGGGGGACACCCTTCAGGTTTGTGGTGAGCTGATTCCAGCTGAGGTTGACATGCGCATAGTGGTTGAGATACCATTTGATGCCCGTTGTGATGGCAGACAAACTGCTGCCCTTGATCATCGGTTTGCCCTTGTGGGAGAGTATGGCAAAACGTTCCTGGCCATCCTCTGCGAACGATTCGTCCAGCAGGGTCTCTATGCGTTTGCTCGTCCCACGTCCGCCAATGCGGTCCAGAAGCTGGCAGACGGCCTTGGGATTGCGTGTGAGGGCTTCTAACCTCTGGGCTGGCCAGAGAGAGAGGACGAACAAAATTGACAAGAGGGTGACCAGTTGTTTCTTCATGATTCCAAACATTTTGGACAAAAGTACAAATAAATATGGTGACAAACAAATATGAAGGAATAATATCCTCCTATTATATGTTATATTTGGAAAAAAAATGCTATCTTTGCATTGAAATTCAAAACCATACCCATCATGAAAAAGACTTTACTCTGTTTTCTTTGCATGCTTGTGCCCTTGTTGACGTCGGCTCAAGCTACTTACGGCAACCTGCCACCTATCTACGTACAAGGCAGTGAGTTGAGGGATGTACATGGCAACCTGGTACGCCTGCACGGTGTGACGGATTGTCCCAGTCCCAGCAGCAATGCTTACCGTTGGGGCGAGGAGGCTACAGATGCCAGCATCACCAAATGCAGCAGCTATTTCACCAAGATCATCAACTGTGTATCAAGAAAGGCAGAAGGGGGAAACTGCAATGTGTTCCGTCTGCAGCTGGCTGATGAGTGGCAGAGTGATGCCACCCTGCTGGCAGAGGGCAAACCAGCCTATCAGTGCTTCAACCAGTCAATGATGAAGAGCAACACCAAAACCCTGTATTGGAAGGTGGTGCTGACTGCCCTGAGAAAGGGTATGTACGTCGTTGTACAAGCTCCCGACAACTGTCCTGAAACCATGATGGCAGGTGACGAATACAACCAGTACCTGACACAGCTATGGGATACTTTCACCCAGAACGACTCCATCCTGAAGTACAGCGGACTCATCAGTCTGGAACTGACCTGTGCCCCAAAGAGCATCCTTCCCGCAGAGGGTCGTGATGCTGGTCTAGCTGAAAGTGACTTCTACCAACCTGTGGTGGAAAAGATACGAAGCAATGGTTTTGGAGGCATCGTGTGGGTGCCTACGGCTGAGGGTGTAAGTCGTCCGCTGGGATGTGCTGAAGGACCTCAGCTGAAGAGTGTGTCTGCATGGACGTCGGACGTAGCAAGCGAGGTGGCTGACAATGCCGGACTCTCGGTGCTGCTGAACAAGAGCGAGCGTTACCTGAACCTGGATAGCCTGCTGGACAGCGGCAATGCGCTGTATGGCGATATGGAGGGCGTGAAGGATTGCTGGGAAGCATACGCCGGCCTGACGGAGAAATATCCCACCTACAAGGCTCTCAAGCGTATCTGGAATGCTGACCAGGGCAATGGTACGTTCATCAACCCCATCCTGAACGGTGATTTCCCCGACTGTGATATCATCCGTGTAGATGATACCTACTACCTGATGTCTACCACGATGTACATCTTCCCCGGTGCAACGATCATGAAATCCAAGGACCTGGTGAACTGGGAGTACTGCTGCAACCCCCTGGAGAAGATTGACGACAGTGATGCCTACAACCTGCTGAACGGCAAGGATCACTATGCTCAGGGACAGTGGGCCACGAGCATGAGATATCATGATGGTAAGTTCTACGTCTATTTCATTGCCTACGGCCGTAACGGCGTGGATAGTGGTAGAAACGTGCTGCTGACAGCTACTGACCCTGAAGGGGAATGGAAGATGCAGTACATGGACGAACATTACTACGACTCGGGATGGTTGTTTGACGACGGTTCCAATGGGGACGGCTATCTCTACGTGGCTTGCGGTATTGGTGCGGTCTATGTCAACAAACTGAATGCCAAGACATTGAAGAAGATCTCGAGTGTGAAGATATTTGAGAGAGAGGCCACTGAGGGTTCGCGTATGTACCATATCGGTGAATACTACTATGTGTATGTCACCACGGGTGGTTACTGGCGTGGACAGACCATCTATCGCAGCAAAAACCCCATGGGTCCTTATGAAGAGATGCCTAACCTGAACAAATACGGCAATGAGCAGTCGGGCAATGCCTTCACCAACAATGCCATCCATCAAGGTGGTTTGGTTGAGACACAAACGGGCGAGTGGTGGACCATCATGTTCCGCGATGCCGGAGCCATCGGTCGTGTGCCCTATCTGGAACCTGTGGTGTGGAAAGATGGTTGGCCCATCATCGGCAACAATGGTGTGGATGTGAGCAAGAACAGCAAACCCTACAGGAAGCCTGACGTGGGTAATACCTATCCACGAACCTACCTGCCCAGCAGCGACTCGTTCACCTCGCTGACCCTTGGCAAACAATGGGGATGGAACCACAACCGCGATGATGCAAAATGGTCGCTGCTGGAACGTCCTGGCTACCTGCGTCTGCATACGGTCAATGTCACAAGTGAACTGCGCCATGCCCGTAACACGCTGACCCAGCGTATCATGGGACTGAACCCCGAGGGGTCGACCAAGACGAACAACTCATACGGTACCATCAAGATGGATGTCAGCGGTATGGTTGAGGGTGATGTGGCAGGACTGTCGGTCTTCCAGGATCCCTATTCGTTCATAGGCGTAACTGTTCGTGACGGCCAGAAACACATCGTCTACATGACAGCCAAGTCAAGCAGCGAATGGGAACCTTCAGAGAAACTGGGTCCCGTACTGAAGAACGATACCATCTACCTGCGCGCCATTGTGAACTTTGTGACCAGCAAGAGCGACCTTTACTATAGCTTCGACAACTCGAAGTGGACAAAGTTCGGCGACCAGATGACGATGCGTTTCGACCTCTCCATCTTCGTGGGTCAGCGTTTCTATATCTTTAATTATGCTACAAAACAGACAGGTGGATTCGTGGACATCGACTGGTTCAGCACCGAGGTTGCGTTCAGCGAGGATATGTTCTATGGCGAGGAACTGATGCACGCCTATCCCGTGGAGGAGGTAACTGCCATTTCCCTGAAAGCCAGCAAGACGGATATCAACATGATGCCGGGAGCATTTGCACCCATCGAACTGACATGTATCCTGCAGTCGGGCAAGAAGATCGACGTAACCTCTGCCTGCCAGTATGAAACCTCTACACCCGGAATTGTGAAGGTTGTAGCAGGCAGACTGGTGGGTGTAAACACGGGCAATGGTGAGGTGACAGCCATCTATACTGATGCCTTGGGAAATAAGGTTAGCACTACGTTCAGTGTCAATATCACCTACTTCCCCTTGGATGTCAATTCTATTGATCCCAATCTGCTTGGCTCGGATGGTCTTGTTCGCGCCACCTCGAACTATACCACCTTCAAACCTGGCAAAAACGGTATGGTGGGATGGCATTACGGACAGGGATTGAATCTCAGCGACAAGGGTAGATACATTGTCATGCATCTCAACCGTACGGTGACCAGCAAACCCGTTCTTCGCCTGTATGATGTCAATGATGTCAACTCGGATGCTTTCTATGCCTTCCCCGAATTTGGAACGGACACCCTGGCTGTCTTTGACCTGAAGGAGGCTGCGGAGAAGATAGACCTGAGTCACCTTTACTACATCGGCGTCTACTGTAAGACCTCCTCGGCCGTACAGCTCGTGGATGTCTATCTGAGTGATGATGGTATCAGTCCCACTGCTATCCAGGACATTCCCGAAGAACCTGTCATTAAACTCATGCGTGTGGAGTTCTTCACGCCAGATGGTCGTCGCACCAGTGCGCTGCAACCCGGCATCAACATCGTTTGCCGCACCTTCAGCGATGGACATAAGGAAACAATAAAAGTAAAGAAATAAGGCACTATGAAAACAAGCGTAAAAATGCTGGCATTGAGTGCGTTGATGTGCTCGTCAGCGAATGAGTTAAAGGCATACGACCCACCCACTATGGGATGGAGCTCGTGGAACACGTTTGCGCTGAACATCAGCGAGAGCATCATCAAGAACCAGGCCAATGCCATGGCAAGCAAGGGTTTTGTGAAGGCAGGATACGTCTATCTGAATATTGACGATGGTTATTTCGGAGGACGAGATGAAGAGACGGGACAGTTGCTCATTCACAAGACACGTTTTCCCAACGGACTGAAACCTGTCGTGGATTATATCCACAATAAAGGCATGAAGGCTGGCATCTATAGCGATGGCGGACCTACCACCTGTGGTTATTACCATGGCGGAGACAAGACGGGCAATGGTGTGGGACTTTACCAGCACGACCAGCAGGATTGCGATTTCTTCTTTAAGGAACTGGGGTTTGACTTCATCAAGGTGGACTTCTGTGGTGGTGATCCTATCCACAATGACCGCAACCTCGACCTCAATGAGCAGGAGCGTTATACTGCTATTGCCAAGGCTATTTCCAATACGGGACGTGACGACGTGCGTATGAACGTATGTCGATGGGCCTATCCCGGCACTTGGGTACATGACATTGCCTGCTCATGGCGAACAACAGGCGATATTAACTGCAGTTGGAACAGTGTGAAGAACATCATTGCTGAGAACCTCTATCTCTCGGCTTATTGCTATGGTGGACACTACAATGACATGGATATGCTCGAGGTGGGTAGAAGTTTGACCACAGAGGAGGACAAGACGCACTTCGGTATGTGGTGCCTGCTAAGCAGTCCTCTGCTCATTGGTTGTGACGTGGCAAACCTCAGCACAACGGCATCAAACTTGCTAAAAAACAGGGAACTAATTGCAGTCAATCAAGACTCTCTCGGATTGCAGGCTTACGTGGTAGCACAGGAGAATGAAACCTATACCTTGGTCAAGGATTTCGGTCAGTTGAATGGTTTGACACGTGTGTGTGGTGTCTATAATCCTACCGACGAAAAGAAAGTGGTGACCCTGAGATTCGCAGATCTTTGCTTAGGTGGTGACGTACTGGTACGCGACCTTTTCAAACGCCGTGACCTGGGTACCTATCAGGACACCCTAGAAGTGACTGTCCCCAAACATGGTCTTTGTCTCTATCAAGTAACTGGACAGGAGCGTTACGAGCGCACCCTTTATGAGGCAGAGACAGCTTACCTACAAGGCTATACCGAGATAGATTGGAACCGGCCCACTTACGAGAGCAATGCAGCTTGCTCGGGTGGCATGATGGCTTCATGGTTGGGCAAGAATGCCAAATATGACATCCAGTGGCGTCACGTCTATAGCGAGGAGGGTGGTGACTACTACCTGACTACCAAATACATGTCGGGCGAATCGCGTTCGATGACTCTGGAGGTTAATGGCAAGAAGATTTCTACCATCAGTGCCAGCAATAAGGGTTGGGGTGTCGTCCAGAGCAACAAGCGCAAGATCACCCTGCAACCTGGAGATAACCTTATCCGCCTCTATAACACAAGTGCCTACATGCCCAACATCGATTGCATTGAGGTGAAGAAGGTTATCCCCACGGCCATCGAGAACATTACAGCTGAAAACGCCGAGAACCAAGATACATACTCCCTCAGTGGTGTACGTATCCGTTCTGCACGTCCCGCTCGTGGCATCTATGTCAAGGGAGGAAAGAAAGTGGTAAGAAACTAGGAAGTCCTAGACACACCTAGGAAATCCTAGCCATTGGAATAGGCAAGAAGGAGACGGTCGATACTCAAGTCGCCACCTACGGCAAAAAGACCATCTGGTTCGCCCAGTCTTGGGTCAGGAAAGTAAAGACCACGTCTGCTATCTATTTCGAATACCATGGTTTATGGTTGAGGGTTTATGGTTGAGGGATGAGGATTGAAGGATTAGAGGGTACTTTGCCTGCATAATGGCATACTCTATTGCATCGGCGAGGTATTTATCGTGTTGAATCATTTTTTTTGTTAAATCTATGAGGTAATTCATTCCGCGGGTTCAATGGTAAGGCGAAGGGGAAAACCCTGGTTGCGTGCCATCTGGGTGGCCTTCTGCACTTTACTCATTGCGATATCCTTGGAATAGATACCTGCAACGGCTTGCCCCTTCTGATGCACTTGAAGCATAAGGTTCTCTGCCTCGGCATCACTCTTGAAGAATATCGTTTTCAGTACCATGACGACAAAATCCATTGTAGTAAAATCATCGTTGTGCAGGATGACACGAAAGCGTCGAGGCTCATCAACGTGTATGCGGGTGCGTGCCCTGGTGTTTGATTGCTGTTGTGGCATAGGTCCTTTATTGGATAGTGATACTGTTCAAAAGTGGAAGCTTACCGTCATCTATCAACTTGATAATCAGTTCGCCAAAGAGGGTATTCTGCCAAGCAAACCATTTGCGGGTGAAATTCGTGGCATCATCCTTGTGGAACGATTCGTGCATGAATCCTGTCCCGGCATCTGTACGCATCAGCATCTCGACGCAATGCTTGATCTCGTTGTCATCACGACTGGTAAATGCTTTCATCATGATGCTCATGGGCCATGGCATGTCATAGCCGATGTGTGGACCTCCAATGCCTTCGCCTGCCTTACCACGGAAGAAGAAGGGATTGTCCTCGCTCCAGACAAACTGACGTGTATTCTGGTAAATTGGATCGTCCAAATCCACATCTCCCAAGTAACCCATCGCCAACAAAGAAGGCACGTTGGCATCATCCATAAATAGTTGGTTGCCAAATCCATCGACCTCGTAGGCATATATCATGCCGTACTTGGGATGCTGACGAACAGCATATTTGCGCAGGGCATCCTCTACCTCTTGCGCCAAGTCACGACATTGCTGGGCAAGATCGTCACGATGGCTGACCTTGCTCAGGATCTCTGAGGCGTGACGCAACTGAGTAACGGCCATGAAGTTGGAAGGAACGAGGAAGAGGAACGTGGTGACATCGTCGCTGGGACGGAAACCACTACAGATGAGACCTACAGGGTTCACCGGTGCACCATAACCTCCCAATGTCATACAATCTGTTGCCCAGTTGGTATAACGCAGGAACCGATAGGAGCCCAAGCCGTTCTTACGCTGTTGCTCATGGAATACGTTCAGGATGTTGCTGACGGCATTGATCCATTCCTCTCCGAAGATAGAGGTGTCTCCCGTCTGCTTCCAGTATTCATACGCCAGGCGAAGGACGTAGCAAGGAGAGTCGATCTCCCATTTACGTTCGTGCAATTCGGGTTTCATGCCGGTATCCTTCATCCAAGGTCCATCAGGATTGGGCTCTTTGTTGAACGCATTGGCGTATGGATCAAAATTGATACACTTGAATTGTCTGAGGATGACACCTGCCAGCATCTTCTGCAATGTCTTGTCCTGCTTGGCAAGGCGTACATAGGGGAAGACCTGGGCACCAGAGTCACGTAGCCACATGGCGTGAATATCTCCGGTATAGACAAAAGTGTCAGGATTGCCATTAGCATCTTCTTCATAATGAACGGTGGTGTCAATGGTATTGGGGAAACAGTTGACAAACATCCATGCCAGGCGTGGATTCTTCAGAAGACCTGCCACCTCTCGTATCTTGTTCTCTACTGCCTCGCTGCGGAACAGACGCTCGGATTCAGCTGGACGGTTGTTGATCTTCAAGGCATCAATGGGGTTTACGACCTGTGATGACCAATCTTCTGGTGCAGCCATTGCAAACATGTTTGCCGAGAATGCTGCCGCTGCGACTATGAACCAAATCTTCTTCATGTTAAGTAAGTAATCAAAATTATCTTTATAGTGTGTAAGTAAAATGACCGCTTATAATGTATATACTCCCTTTTGCGCATCTTCGCCACCTTTTCTCGATTGTGATGTCCACATCACGCTCTCGAAAACGCGACACATCTGCACCAAAATAGAGCATATCTATTATAAAGCCAATTATGATCACTTACTTACGATTAATTCTTGATATTCATGGCAAATTTAACTCCTTTTATTGACTTATACAAAAATAATGCGTAATTTTGCATCCCGAAAACGATATTAGATGAGATTATTTTATCCGAAAGAATATAAGGCACTGGTAAAGTTGGGAGTACCCATCACGATAGGTCAGGTAGGTCTTACCTTGCAGAATCTGGCTGATAATGTGATGGTTGGACAACATTCGACAGCAGAATTGGCGGCAGCAGGATTCATCAATAATATGTTCGTGTTGGCTCTGTTGCTCACAATGGGATATAGTCTTGGTGCCGTGTCGCAGATAGGTTCGCTTTATGCACAAGGCAAGAAAGACCGATGCGTGGAGGTGCTGAAGAGCAGTTTGGTGACGGATTCGCTTCAGGGATTGCTGGTATGTCTGGCTCTGGTAGGTCTGTATTTTGCTCTTCCCAGTATGGGACAACCCGAAGAACTTCTGCCCATGATGCGTCCCTACCTGATCATTCAGATTTGTTCTTTGCCCTTTATGGTGCTGTCTACTGCCTTCCGACAGTTTACTGATAGCATCAATGATACGGCTGTGTCAATGACGGTGATGCTGATAGGTAATGTGTGGAATATCGTGGGAAACTGGTTGCTGATATTTGGCCATTGGGGATTCCCAGAGATGGGTATTGAGGGTGCAGCATGGGCAACTTTCAGTTCACGTGTCGTGATATTGCTGGCGACAGTTGCCATCTTCTATTTCCGTCCCAAATACAAGGATTATGTAGCGTATTGGCGCATGTTATCTCCTAATATGACTGACATAAAACGTCTCAATCACCTTGGTTGGCCAATAGCTATCCAGATGGGAATGGAGGTGGCTTCGTTTTCTCTGGTAGCCATCTTCCTGGGATGGATGGGTACTAATGTATTGGCCGCTCATCAAGTGATGATAAGTGTCACCAATCTCATCTTTATGTTTTACATAGGTATCTCCTCTGCTGTTTCCATCCGTGTCAGCAATTACAATGGTCTTGGGAATATGCGTGGGGTTCGGCAAGCCTCGTTTGCAGGCATTGAGATGATATACGCATTGGGCGTCGTGTTGAGTTGTGTGGTTTACAACCTACGCTTTGAAATATCCAATATGTTTACTGATAATCAGGAGGTTGCTGCCATTGTTGCAACCCTCTGTCTGCCCTTGGTTCTTTATCAGTTTGGTGATGGCATGCAAGTGACTTTTGCCAATGCTTTGCGAGGATTAGGCGATGTCAAGAAACTCATGAAGTACTCTTTCATAGCCTATCTGGTCGTGTCATTACCTCTGAGTTATATCCTTGGAGTGTTGTTGGATTGGAAGGCATTTGGTGTATGGATGGGTTTCCCGTTTGGTTTGACTACTGCGGGAATCCTGTACCTCAGACGCTTCCTGAAGGTGTCGTATGACGAAAAATTGCTCCATCAATAATCATGAATATCTTCAAGTATCAGCAATTCAACATTGTGCAGGAACATGCCGCCATGAAGGTGGGGACAGACAGCGATCTGTTGGGAACTCTTTCGGCAGGGGGCAGAAACATTCTGGACATTGGTACAGGAACAGGTGTGCTCTCGCTAATGTTGGCGCAGCGTTTTCCTGATGCGCGTATTACCGCTATTGAGATAGACGATAATGCGGTAAAGGACGCACAAGTCAACTTTGCATCGTCATGTTTCGCTGAACGTCTGACGCTACATCACATTTCTTTCCAGCAATATCTGGCACAACAGAAAGAAAACCATGACGGATTGCTTTTTGATAGCATCGTTTGTAATCCGCCCTATTTCGACAAGAGCCTGGAACCTGATAATGAGGGACGCATGAGGGCTCGTCATACCTCCAGCCTTCCTTTTCCCGTATTGGTCCAGGGTGCTTATAATTTACTAGAAGAGGGAGGTGTGTTTTCTGTCTGTATTCCTCCTGGGGTTCTGGCAAGCTTTAATGCTGAGTGTGTCTTTGCGGGTTTTGCTTTACGTGACATCTATCGGATCAAAAGTGTGCCTGAGAAAGAGGCAAAGCGCTATGTGCTGGTTCATGTAAAGGGGAAGGTGGACACTCCGCAAACGCATACGTTTTGTATGCGTAATGCCGATCGTACGCGTTCAGATTGGTATAAGGAGCTCATGAAGGACTTTTTGATTTAGGAGGTCTCATAAAGCCCTTGGGAACATGCTGAGAACAAAAAAGTAGCCGTTGACTCTTTGATCAACGGCTACTTGGTATGTGTGGCTGCTATAAATCCTTTTGTTATCTCACTACGCGAGTGAACTCAGGTTTTGCACCTTCAGCCTTTGGTGCTACAACATAGACCGTGGAACTGCCTGCTGCAGAAACCACATTGAACTCATATTCAGTATATTCTGCCATCTCGCGGAGAGCTACGTCTGCGGGTTTTCCAAATGGGAACTGATAGTCGTCACATGCCTGATGGAAGATCTCCTGCTCTTCGTCGGTACAAACATGGTGATCGCCAAAGGCGGGAAGGGGATCCACGGAACCATCCTTGTAACCAGCCTCAATCAGATATTTGTTGACAACAGATGCTGCATCGCGCTCTGCAAAGGCGTTACGTATGCCAAAGCCTTGGGTGACCTCGCTGCCCTCCATCTTCTTCTGCAAGTCTTGGGTGCTGGCTTCAATGCCACCACTTCCGAAGGTGCAGAAGGTTACGATCTTCATACCGTCAAATGACTGGGCGCGGAGCAAACCGCCAATGGGACGTGCATAGGTACCAAACCAAACGGGATAACCCAGGAAGATTACATCATACTCGCCAATGTTAGCGCTGAGAGGTTTGACGCTGGGATACTCGCCATCTGCCATCTCGTCCTGACAGCGCTGGATAGTTTCGTTGAAATCACCTGTGTAAGGATTGTCACAAATAATCTCCTCGACATCTGCTCCCAGTTGTTTCTGAAGCTCTTCAGCCAGAATTTTGGTAGCGCCTGTCTGAGAATAGAAAAGTACAAGTACTTAGGGTTTGGCAACAGTGGCAGAATCCGTTCCCTCCGCATTCTTTGATCCACCACATGCACTTAACATCACACTTGCTACCATGGCTACGCATGCCAGCATCGTTGCAAATAATAATTTCTTCATGTTAGTAATTGATTTAAGGTTAATGTTTTCGCAAAATTAAATATTATTGTTCAATTTACAAAATTTTAACACATAAAAATCCCAACATTCTTTATTTCTTTGCCTTTGGTGTAATCCGGTGTTGTCAATTTGGTGTGGTGATAATTCATTGAATGCACCTATTCAAGTAGTTTCTTCAACGTTTCCTGATTCTCTTCTTTTTTATAGAAAGTCACGAAGTCTTTGGGAGACATGCCGAAGAAATCGCGGAACGAACTGCTGAAATGACTGTGCGTGTTGAAGCCCACTTTGTAGGCAACCTCTGATACATTGACATTGTTGTGGATCAGCAAGTGTCCTGCCTGTTTCAGACGGAATGTCTTGATGAAGGCGTTGGGTGAAAGACCAAAGCGATCCTTCATCTTGCGGTTTAGGTGTACTCGGCTGATGCCGACCTCTGCCGATAATTCCTTCACGCCGTATTCCGAATCATCCAGATGCTCTTGCAAGGCTTTGGTAATGCGCTTGAACATGGCTTCCTCTGAGGATTCTATGTCCATTTTGCCGTATTCATCTCCAAAATCTGTTCGTTTGGTGTGCTTGCGGGTGTTTTCCCTGACGCGAAGCACTTGATTGATCGTGGCTTGCAGAATGGAGATGTTGAAGGGTTTTTGTAGATAATGGTCGACATTGAGTTGGAACGATTGCAGCTGCAACGTCTCATTATCTTCGCCCGTAACCATGATGATGGGTGTGTTGTCCAGTTCGGGGTTGGATTTGATACGCTTAGCCAAATCGATACCTGATCCATCAGGCATCATGACGTCGGTGATGACGATGTCGGGACGATGCTGCAAGACCAGTTCCCACGCACTATTTCCACCATGAGCGGTGATGATGGTAAATTCTGATTGTAGATATTCCGCCAGGTAGTTGCAGATATCCACATCATCATCGACAAGCAGTAGTTTGGGCATGGTGCATTGCTTGTCTATATTCTCATTGCTGGTGGTATCCTTCTCTGGTATGATATCTTCGACAGCACATTCTTCTTCCTCCTGAGGCAGCGTATTCATGGTCATGACCTTGCTCTCCTCGTTATCATCCTTGTCTTGTCTTGGCGAAAGTTCTTCTGCAGTTAAATGGTCAGATCCCAAGGGAATATGTACGGTGAACTCCACACCGGTGGGATCAATGTTATGAGCTTCGATAGTACCATGATGCAACTGAACCAATTCGTGGCAGAGATTCAATCCAATGCCTGACCCGTTACTCTTCTTGCCTTTCTTCGTCTGGAAGAATCGCTCGTAAAGTCTGCCGAAATCTTCCTCAGAGATGTGCTCTCCTTCATTGAAAATGCTGATTTCGAGCTCGTTGTCTTTGCGTTGATTGCGAACACGTATCTTTCCTCCTTCAGGTGTGAACTTGAATGCATTGGACAGGATGTTCACCACGATCTTCTCAAAATGTTCGGTGTCGATCCATGCCATGATCTCTGGTTCGCTGTTCTCGACCGTGAGATTCAGTTTTCTTACCATAGCGGCTCCCATAAAGGATTTCGTCACTTCCTCAATATATTGGCAGATGTTCACTTCTGTGAAATGCAGTTGGAATTGTCCCGCATCGATTCTTCTGATATCTGTAATCTGGCGTACGGTGTTCAGCAGTCGGTTGCAGTTTTGCTGCATAATGTTCAGGTTCTTTTTGACCTCTTCATCTTCGGTATTTGTCAGCAAATATCTCAGGGGCGTGACAATCATGGTTAATGGTGAACGTAGTTCATGAGCAATGCTGGTGAACAACTGAAGCTTGGCTTCCTTTATCTCCTCGTTGCGGCGTGATTCCTGCAATTCCATTTCCCTCTTCTTGCGTGTCAGCTGAAGTTGGCGCAATGCATAGAAAACACCTGCCACTAATAATATATAAATAAGGTATGCCCACCATGATGCATACCATGGGGCCTGTACGTTGATGGTAATTGTACACTCTGTATTCTCCTCGCAAATCCCGTCAATGCATGCTTTTACATGAAGGGTATACTTGCCTGCTTGCAGTACGGGATAGTGCAGACGTGGAAAGTCCGTTGCGTTCCACTCTGTGTCAACCCCTTGAAGTTTATAAAGATAAGTGATGTTGGATGAACCCGTAAAATCAGGTATTGCAAAACTAACGCTGAAACTGTCTCCATGCTTCAGATTGACTTTTGTTGCACACAGGATATTGGCATCGATGATGTCAGAATCGTTTTGGAATGAGATGAAACGCCCTTCGGTGATAATGCTGGTCAGTACCACCTTGTTGTGCAGATGGTGAGGTTTCTGGATGGCTTTGGGAGCAAATTTCAGGATACCGTTGTCGCATCCCCAAAGTAGGTCTCCCTGGTTGTTGCTTTGAGCCGAACGCTTGTGGAACTCGCCAAGGAAATACCCGCCAAATTGTCTGTATTCCGTCTCGTGATTAGTCTTCCTGTCTATAGCATAAATGGTATTTGAGGTGGCCGCCCAGATGGCGTTTTCCGTGCAGTTTATACTTTGTATCTTCTTGTTCTTCAACAACCAATTGGCTTCGCCATCCCATGTGTTGTATACTAATAGTCCTTCTGTGGTTCCAATCAACATTTGCTTGTTCTCTCCTTTTCCGATGCTATTGATGCAGATGGGTTGTCCTGGTAATATCAGATGTGGGATGTTACCTTTCTTACCCGTACGTTCATTGGTATAGTGTATGTTGTTTACCTCGACTATCCATAGTGTCCCTTCTTCATCAAGGTGGAGACCTGACACCCATGCGTTTTGGTATTTGTCGTAGGATAGCTGCGTACATTGCTGAGAACTAAGATCCATGACATGGACGCCGGCACCATTGGTGGCAACATAAAGCAGATCCATATTCTCGTCATAACAGATGTCCATAACGGGTGCATGTGCCAGGAAGCCCTCCCATCCAGGTGTAACGAAGCCGTCTGTACCTGGGATGTGGTATTGTACGCCACCGCCGTAACTACCTGCCCATACGGTACCTCGTTTGTCTATGGCGATGGTTTGTACCTGTAGGGAGTTGAGTCCCTTGTTTATGGGCTTCGCACTGTCCAGTGCCTGTGCATCTGCAGAGAAGACACCTGCTCCGTCCGTGGCTATCCAGTAGCGACCCTGTTTGTCTATTTGAATGGCTGTAACACAGCTGGTATTCCGACCGTCCCCATGAAGCGACATGGGGAAATAACGGAAATCCTCGGTTCGTTCGGGTATAATGTAAAGGCCTTTTTGCATTAATGCAACCAAGATGTTGCCTTGTTTGTCCATGGTGATATCCTTTACTTTCGCCATGGAAAGGTCGAAGGTTGACTCGGTGAGTTTGTAGGGCGTGACCTCATCCTGTTCGCTGATGATCCAGAGCCCATGGCTGTCGCTTCCCACCAGGCACTGATGTTTGTTGGCCATTAGCATTGATGTGAAGGGTATCTGCAGGTTATCCGTAATGGCCATCATCTTTTGCTGCTTAAGGTCATATTTGGTTACGCCTCCGTCCAAAGCGAAATAGATGGCGTTACGCTCAGGAACTTCCAAGATATCGTTTGTCGTGTATTTGCTAATCAGTTGCTTGGCATCTTCCGTCATCGCAATCTCTTGTGCCTTCTTCTGCTTCAGGTTTACTTTGACCAGTGTGTGTCTGATGCGTGCTATCCACAGATTGCCTTGGCTGTCTTTCATGGCATGCGCCACAAAACTTTCCTGAACCAGTTTCTGGATTTCGTCTGTCAACTTCTGGTCGATGGTATGTGTTTCGTTGTTCAGTACAAAGATGCCATATCCATCTGTTGTCACCAGTTTCTGCTTGCCATCTTCTGATAAGTCCAGCAGCTGACGTACAGGATAGGCTGTTTCATCTGTCTCTTCAGGGCTGAGCATCACGCGCTCATGTTGTAGAGTACGTGAGTCAAAATAGAAGAGGCCACCATCGGTAATAACCCAGTAGCAATCTTCCTTGTCCTCGACAATCTGCTTTATATTATTATATAGTAGTTTTCCTGTTGTCTGAGAGTGATTGTCTATATAGCTGAAATAGTTACCGCTAAAATAACACAGGGAGGAACTGCCGCCAATCCACAGCAATCCTCTGTTGTCTACTAAAAGGCAGCTGATATCGCAGGTTTGCAAACCCTGTTGGGTGGTGTACAATCTGTTGTTCTGTGCATATAAGGAACATGAAAAACAAACTGCAAGTATCAGAAATAGGTTCCGAAGTATACGTGTCATGTGTCAGGCAATTAAGTAAGTAATCAAATTTATCT
>DCIS01000053.1:0-3057 GCA_002317475.1 Prevotellaceae bacterium UBA1720
AACCCACCTTAAGGATAACACCATGAAAAGAAACGTACTATTTTTATTGCTGCTGATTCTGGGCACGCTCTCAATGCTGGCCCAGCAGATTATACTGAAGGGACATATCGAGGACGCCTTCTCTGCCGAACCTCTACCTTACGTGAGCGTTTATGTCTCTACAGCCAACACCACCATCACCAATCATGACGGTGACTTCACTATCACGGCCAACGCAGATGACGAGGTACGCATCTCCTATGTGGGATACAACACGGTGACCATGAAAGCCTCAATGATGCCCAGCCTCATCAAACTCTCGGTAGCAGAGCGCACCTTGCACCAACTCACAGTAATGCCTATCGATGATATCCTGATGAGCGTGGTGAAGCAACTGAACAAGGAGTATACCAAGAAGGGCACCAAGACGGGCGAGTACTTCTGCCGTATGACCTCAAGAGTCAACAACAAGGACGAACTAACAGAGGCCTTCATCTCAGCCAGCTCGGCCGTCAACCTTCGCAATCTGAACATGCTGACAGGTCGGCGTGGACAAATGACACGTTGGGGACTGATACGCCCAACACTCAGCGATATCAACCTGCAGCACGCACTGGAGATTGGTCCTATGACCTACGATGTACCTTTCTGGCGCTCTACTACCTTGCCCCTATCACCCACAGCTACCATCAACTACTTCCGGAAATACTACGACATACATTGCGATGTCCTTCAAGACAGTCTCATGGGCAAGATATTCTGCCTGGAGATGACCAAGAAAAACGAAAAGAACAAGGGTTATCTGATTGGCAAGCTCTATGTAAAAGCTGGCACCTACCAGTTGCTACGTTTCAACGGCGAATTGACGGACATGGAACTGGAGGTCAAGAAACGCAGGAACGTGATAAGCCGACCTGTAAGAATGAAACTGAACATCAACTACACCCTCCAGAACGGTTTCACCGAGGTGGATGATATCTCCTGCGAAATTGATGGCGGAGAGGACCTGAATACCCAGACCATTCTGCACAATGTCAGCAACTTGGACATCAAGTTCAAGAAATCAAAGAAGAAGGAGGTTCACGAGAACATGCTCAAAGCTGTCGACGAAGCTGGCTACGACTCTACAATCTGGAAATACGCTGGTGTGGTGCAACGCACAAAATACGAGGAAGAACTGGCTCGGCAGCAAGCCGAGATAGACTCCAGCGCCATCACACAACACACTGGCAGGGAGGAACTGGACAAACTGATAGACCGTGCCCGTCTGTTCGGTCAGCGCATTCCGCAAGAGAAGGTTTTCCTTCATCTCGACAACACATGCTATTTCCTGGGTGACACCATCTGGTATGCTGCCTATACTCGCCAGACCAACAATGACAAGCCCAGTTCCATCAGCAATGTATTGTATGTTGAACTGCTCAATAATGACGGTTATGTCATGGAACGTCAAGTGGTGAAGATGGAGAATGGTCGTGGACATGGCAACTTCCGCCTTAACCCCGATATGTATGCCGGTTTCTACGAACTGCGCGCCTATACTCGTTGGCAGTTGAATTTCGGCACGAGCGAACGTGAACACGGTGACGCTGCACATCAACGTTGGTTTGTCGACGAGGATAAAGAACACGAATTCTTCCGCGACTACGACAAACTCTACAGCCGTGTTATCCCCGTCTATGACGCTCCAACAGATAGCACCGCCTTTTTCCACGACATGACACTTCGCCCTCTTCGACGCTATTTCCGAAAGGATCCTGACAAGAGAGAGTTGCAACTGACCCTTTTCCCCGAGGGAGGTAACCTGGTAGAAGGTTTGCCTTGTCGTGTTGCCTTTGAGGCTGCCTGGGATGATGGACAGTGGGTAGAGGGATCACTTCAGTGCGACACTATCCATGCTGAGGCTGAACATCGTGGCCGAGGCGTATTCACCATCACCCCCAACGCCAAGCAGATGCCCAAGGTTGTGTTCACCACCTCCAAGGGAGAGAAGATTCAGGCAAAATGGCCCGACGTAGAAAAGTCGGGTGTCTCGCTGAATGTGGATTACGTTGCGCCCAGATGGGTGATAGATGTTGAGATGACTCAAGACTTGATACCAGACAGCATGGCCATGGTCATCATGCACGAGGGTGTTCTGACCCATGTGATATCACTAAAGAGCAGACACGAAACAGAGGAATTGTGGGACCATCGTCTTGAACCAGGCGTTCACCAGGTGACAGTTTTTGGCGAGAGTGGTCATATCCTGGCAGACCGGCTCTTCTTCGTAGCAAGCCCTGCCTTAGGTAAGCCCACCCTCAACATCGAAGGATTAAAAGACGAATACCGTCCATTTGAGCAGATCACCCTCGATGTACAAGCCACCAACCCTGACGAAGCTGCCTCATACCCCATCTCCTTTGCCGTTCGTGATGCCTGGAACCAAGACCATCTCTACGACACGGGTAACATGCTGACTGAGATGTTGCTGGCCAGCGAAGTGAAGGGTTTTATACCCCAACCAGAATGGTATTTCGAGGACAACGACGAGGTGCACCGCAAGGCTTTGGACCTCTTGATGATGACACAGGGTTGGCGACGCTTCTCTTGGCGCGAAATGGCTGTTCCTGGACAGTTCGAACTCACCCACCCCGACGAAAAGAACATCGTCATTGAGGGTAGCGTGAAGCCATACGCTAGTCAGGATTATCTGAATGACGAGGCTAGAAACGGACTTGACATTGGCGGACTCACCTACAAGGAAACATTGGCGCTTCTGGGTAAGACCAACAAGAAGGAACTGACCGTACATGCCGAACTGGTGGAGGGCCAGACACTGGAAGCAGTCGAGAGCGAACTGCTGACCACCAATCAGCGTTTCCGTATGAAATTGCCCGACTTCTACGACAAATCCATTCTCTTTCTCAGCGCAGCCGACCTCACCAAACTCAAACCAGGCAAGACTTACAACTGGATACAGACAGCCCTAAGCAAGGAACTACTACCAAAGTCCAATACCTATAAGTTTGAGATAATGGCACAGGCACCCGATTACATGGTCTATCTTTCTCAACCATGGCCACGCTACGCCACGCC
>DCIS01000053.1:3134-26315 GCA_002317475.1 Prevotellaceae bacterium UBA1720
ACTCGCACTAAATTCAGCGATGGTTCCATCCAACTCAACGAGGTATCAATCAAAGCCAAACGCAACGGTATGCGCCGATTTAGCGATCAGGAGCCTGCCTTCTCTACTGATGCCTACGATGCTTACAACGTCTCCATGGATGCCGGTTTTAATGTAGACCCGGAATTTATTGTGAGAGGTTATGTGGGCGACATGGGACTGGACGACCCATACCGTCTGGATGAAAACGGGAATCGAACCTCGGGCATCAACATCCGTTTCGGTCTAAATGTGGAGCGTCGCGCTCATGTACAAGGCATTGACAGTGACTCCCTCAAGGTACTCGAGTCTATGGGTGGGCAGTATCCAATCGACACCTTGTACAACAAGCGTCACCTTTGGTCCATGGAGCGTGAGCTCTCCCCAGGCGAGTTGCGCTATTATTTCAAGGTCGACGAATATAATGCAGCTACAGACGAACTTGACTTCGCAAAACTGGAGAAGTTCTTTATCTATACTGATTACATGCCTCGCTTTAGCGGTTCACGACGCTACCTGGGCAGTGATCTGCCCGATACCAAGTTGGCCATCTATCCCTTCATGGATGGTGGTCGTCGTATGTTCTACCGTGACCGACGTTACATCATCCAAGGCTTCAATATCGCAGACGATTTCTATCATCCAAACTACAGCACACGCCCTTTACCTCAAGAAGGAGCCAAGGATCGCCGTCGTACCCTCTACTGGAACCCCGATCTCAAGCTCGACGAGAACGGTCACGCCACAGTTTCTCTCTACAACTCTAATCGTAATGCTGCCATCAGCGTTTCTGCCGAAGGTATGACCGAAGACGGAGCCATACTCACTGGCACCAACCAGTCAAAGAAATAGTATAGAAGGACTCACCATCTAGTCTTGATTGGACATTGGAATGCAAAAACATCGAGGTTCAGAGCCCCGATGTTTTGTATATGAAAATCTGCGATCAGAACGCAGAACAATGATTTAAACCAACGTTAGTTCTTACCCTCCAAGTACTGCCATATAGCATCGCAGGCTCCAGCGTTATGGCGTATATAATCACCACTAATCTGGCCACATCGAGCAAGGAATGTAGGGTCAGAGGAGAAGCGGTCCATAAGACCATCAAAAGAGGATGCATCATGTACCTCGAAGCATCCACCCAAACGGAGAAGATCCTGAGCCTCTTGGAACTTTTTATTGTTTGGTCCAAAGAGAACTGGGATTCCATAGACTGCTGCCTCAGGAACATTATGTATACCTACGCCAAAGCCTCCACCGACGTATGCCACCTCCCCATAACGGTAGATACTGCTGAGCAAACCAAAACAATCGACGATAAGACAATCAGCCTTTGTAATGGTCTCTGTCGTGGCCTGGGAGAGACGTAGGACAGAACGCTGCAGTTTTCCCTCAATCTCGCGCAGATGCCACTCGTCAATAACATGGGGGGCGAGTACGAGTTTCATCTCGGGATGACGGTTAAAATAAGGGATAATGATATCCTCATCGGGAGTCCAACTACTACCAGCTACAAGAAGGGGGCTGCCATTCTTGAAACGCTCGACAGCAGGGAGGTTCTTGGCCTGACGGTTGATGTCGATGACACGATCGAAACGAGTGTCTCCGGTAAGGGTAACGTTGGTATAACCGATACCTTTAAGCAGAGACTGACTCTCCATATTCTGTACAAAGAAATGGGTGACATGACGCAAGACATGACGCAAGGGGAAACCCCACCAATGGAAGAAACTTTGACTGGGACGGAAGATTGCACTGACCATATAAATGGGAATGTGAAGCATGTGGCATGCCTGAAAGAAATTGGCCCAATACTCATACTTGATGAAGAAGGCCATCTCGGGGCGCACCAAACGCATGAAACTCATCACATTGCCCGGCGTGTCAAAGGGTAGATAACAGATGATATCAGCACCAGCATAATTCTTGCGCACCTCGTATCCCGAAGGGGAGAAGAAGGTGAGTAGGATCTTATATTCTGGGTGCTCGCGACGGAAACGCTCCATCAAAGGGCGTCCTTGCTCAAACTCACCCAACGAAGCAGCATGGAACCACACATAACGAGCGCTCTTATCTACCTCGCGGTGCAGAATACGGAATGTATTAATGTGCCCCTTGACCATCAGCCTCACCTTTTTATTAAAAGGATAGGCTAAGAGGATACCCAGCACATAAATATAAATACCTATGCTGTACATTACCCTAAATTAGCGATGGCAAACTGCATACGGTTGAGGGTCTCCTCCTTGCCCAGGAAGGCAGCCAACTCATACATATCAGGACCTTGACCAGCGCCAACGAGACATACTCGCCAAGCATTCCAGGGACGAAGTTCGTTCTGCTCTACCCAAGGATCAATCTCTGCCTTCAGACCCTCAGCAGTAAAGTCTGCCACCTGAGCAAGTCGTTCGGCAAAGTTACGCATCTCGTTTGCGGTATCTTCCTTCCAATTCTTCTTGATAAACTTATCCTCGCGGTCAAATTCGGCAGGAGCGACAAAGAAGAACTTGGTTAGTGGCCAAAGATCACTGGCAAAACTGATATTGCGCTTCTTTTTGTTGCCCTGACCATCCACATACTCGATAACCTTGGTCTTCATCATACGAACAACCTCAGTCATTTGTGCAGTTGTGGCATCAATGCCCTGCTCTGACAACACCTTGCCAAAGGCAGGAGCCCAAGCCTCGTCAGGTTGTTGCAGAAGGTACTGATGGTTGAACCATGCAGCCTTGACATAGTCGAACTTAGCACCATTCTTGGAACACTTGCCAAGATCGAAATACTGCACCAATTCCTCAAGGCTCATCATCTCATCATGTGCCTCACCGGGATTCCAACCAAGGAGAGCCAGGAAGTTGACTACTGCCTGAGGCAGGTAGCCCTTCTCACGGTAACCACTACTGATTTCACCACTCTTAGGATCATGCCACTCAAGAGGGAATACGGGGAAACCTAGTTTGTCACCATCACGCTTGCTGAGCTTGCCATTGCCAATAGGTTTGAGCAGGAGGGGCAAGTGTGCAAAGCGGGGCATAGTGTCGGCCCACTCAAATGCCTCATAGAGGAGGACATGCAAAGGGGCACTGGGCAGCCACTCCTCACCACGGATAACATGCGTAACCTCCATCAGGTGGTCATCTACAATATTGGCAAGGTGATAAGTAGGCAGTTCGTCAGCACTTTTGTAAAGTACCTTGTCATCAAGGACATTGCTATTGATAGTTACTTTCCCACGAATGAGGTCGTCAACAACAACATCACGTCCGGGCTCTATCTTAAAACGAACAACATACTGCTGACCCTCTGCGATCAACGCATCAACCTCCTCCTGACTCAATGTCAGAGAGTTGCGCATCTGAAGACGTGTAGAGGCATCATACTGGAAGTTCTCGATAGTAGCACGCTTGGCATCAAGTTCCTCGGGAGTATCAAAAGCAATATAGGCACGACCAGCATCAAGTAAGACTTGGACATACTTCTTGTAAATATCGCGACGCTCACTCTGACGGTAAGGACCGTGATTACCACCAAAGCTGACACCCTCGTCAAACTGGATACCAAGCCATTTGAAAGACTCGATGATGTATTCCTCTGCTCCGGGAACAAAACGAGTTGAATCGGTATCCTCGATACGGAAGATGAGATCACCGCCATGCTGACGAGCAAAGAGGTAGTTATAGAGAGCTGTGCGCACACCTCCAATATGCAGAGGTCCAGTGGGACTGGGCGCAAAACGAACACGTACTTTTCTTTCTGTCATAATCAGTTTTTATTTATTTTTTGCAAATTTACGACATTTTTTGATAAGGTACGACATATTTTTCGTATTTTCGCATCAAATTAGCATAAGGCTAACCATTTTCAATTCTCAACTCTCAATTCATAATTCGATAAATGAGCAGATACAACCATCCACATACTCTCAAAAAATCAACCATCGCCCTACACTTCTTGGGTGGACTGGTAGCAGTGGTTTTGCTGTGCATACTATGCCCTCATGAGGCCAGCACAAAACTAGACTACCACCCAGGCGAACCCTGGGACGAAAACGCCTTGATTGCAAAAGACAGTTTTGACGTATACAAAAGCGAAGCCCAATATCAGAAAGAACTGGATAGTCTGAAAGCGATCTATGAACCTTACTACAACCTGCAGCGCGAGGTCGCAAGAGAAGTGGTAGGACAATTCCGTCGAGAACTAGACTCGCTGACACAAGGCGAGCCTGCCAAGCGCGCCATCGTAAACATGGCGGTGAAAGACCTAGAAGCACACTACGAGAGTGGTATTGTAAGAAACGATGATTACGACACACTGAAGGCAAACAGGACTACCTTCCTACATCGGTACAGCCACCCTACGGACACCATCATGACCGTAGACCAGATCTATTCCATACGTACCACCCTGGAGGACATCATGGCTCACTCGGACAATGTGCGCAGCATCTTGCAACGAAGCAGAATCAGCCAATACATCCAGCCCAACCTGACCTACAACCACGAACTCTCTGAATACCAAAAGGCCGAGACGAACAAGTTCGCAACCATCTTCAAAGGTCGTGTAATGGTGGGTGAGAAGATTGTGGATCGCGGGCAGATTGTGACACAAGACATTTACGACAAATTGCAATCCTACGAGAGGTATGAAAAACAAAACGGACGAACCGATAACGAACGATTAAGTCAGATAAGCGGCAACGCCCTTTATATCATATTGATATTATTGGGCCTATACCTCTTCTTAGTGCAGTTCCGCAGCGACTACCAACACACCAAGAAGTACTTGTTGCTCCTCTATATGCAGGTACTGTTGTTCCCGACTTTGTGCTATGCCTTGGCAAATGCCGAGTTGCTCAGTATCTATGTCGTACCCTACTGCATGGCACCTATTTTCGTACGTGTTTTTATGGATTCGCGCACGGCGTTCGTCACACACCTGTCTATCATCCTGCTATGTGCATTGGCCACAAATCATCCCTTTGAATTCACGACCACTCAGTTGTTGGCGGGAATGGCCGCCATCTATAGCCTAAAGCAATTGCAACAACGTAGCGAACTGTTCACTTCCGTGCTGATCGTGACCGGCGTGTCACTGTTGGTCAACCTCTGCATGGACCTGACCCGAATGAATTTCTTCAGCAATTACGGCGTGGACGGAAAAACCTATATCTATATCTTGGTGAATGGACTTCTGTTGCTCATCTCCTACCTGTTGCTCTTCCCCATCGAAAAGGTCTTTGGTTTCACCTCAATGGTGACCTTAGTTGAGATGTCGAACATCAACCACCCCTTGCTACGCAGACTATCCGAGGAGGCACCTGGTACATTCCAGCACTCCATGCAGGTGGCGAACCTTGCTGCCGCTGTGGCCAACAATCTTGGAGCCAAGAGTCAATTGGTGAGAACAGGTGCACTATACCATGATATCGGTAAAATGAAAGATCCCATCTACTTTACCGAAAACCAGACGGGGTACAATCCCCATGAAAACCAGTCGTTTGAGGACAGTGCACAAATCATCATCCAACATGTAAGATATGGATTGGAACTGGCAGACAAGTACAACCTGCCACCAGATATCAAGGAACTGATAGCAACACACCATGGACGTAGCAAGACGAAGTTCTTCTACGTATCTTATCGTAATGCCCATCCCGACAGTGCCATCAATGAGGAGATCTTCACCTATCCCGGTCCTAATCCCACAACCATTGAGCATGCCATCCTGATGATGGCTGATGCCGTTGAGGCAGCATCACGAAGCCTGAGCGAATACACCGAGGAAAGTATCAGCAACCTCGTTGAACGTATCATTGACTCGCAGCTACAAGAGGGTTATTTCCGCGAATGCGACATCACCTTTGCCAACATAGATACCGCAAAAGAAACATTCAAGGAGAAACTGAAGAGTATTTATCATACTCGAATCACCTATCCCGAACTGTCAAAAGAAGCCAAAGAGGCAGAGGAAATAGCAAGTCAAGAAGTCGACGAGTGACTACAATGGGTCCACATCGTAATAAATAGTAGCAGACTTGTAGTCACCAAGGCTCTGGAAATAATCGGATATCTGACGCAAACGCGAGCGTACCTCGGGTAAGGAGGCATTCAGTTCCACTTTGAGCACGATCTTACGGATATACAATAACTGCACACGTCCTACAGGAGGTGTCTCTGGTCCCAGCACCCTATCCCCAAATATCTTACGCATCAGCGTGGCATAGTCCACGGACAGACGATGTACTACGTCTTCGTGGCGATGCTTCATATAGACATAGATTAGACGGCAGATAGGAGGATAGTGAAAGGCCGTACGCTCCTCTATTGTCTCTTGATAGAGCGATGCATAGTCGTTGCGCACCACCTGTCCTATCACAGGGAGGTCTGGCACCTTGGTCTGTAAAACCACAGCACCCTGCTTGTTTCGTCTACCCGCACGCCCTGCCACCTGAGACATCATCTGGAAGGCATGCTCATAGCTGCGGAAATCGGGTTGGTTAAGCATCGTGTCAGCATCTAGAATACCCACCACGCTGACATTGCCGAAATCCAATCCTTTGGTAACCATCTGCGTACCAACCAAGATCTGCGTACTACCTTTCTGGAAGTCCGATATGATCTTCTCATAGGCAGTACGACTGCGAGTGGTATCAAGGTCCATTCGGGCCACCTTTGCTTCTGGGAAGATGGCTTGAATATAATCCTCGACACGCTCTGTCCCGTACCCTTGACTGAGGAGGTCACGCCCGTTACAAGCTGGACACTGCTGAGGGATGGGACTATGATAACCGCAGTAATGGCAAGTCATTAGTCCCTGTCCACGATGATTGGTGAGACTGACATCACAATTAGGACAACGGGGCACCCAACCACAGTCATGGCACTCCACGGTAGGAGCATACCCTCTACGGTTCTGGAACAAGATGACTTGTTCACCTTGTTGGAGGGCTTCCTGCATCTTACGGAGCAGGACACTGGTGAAAGGACCGTTTATCATCTTCTTTCGACGCTCTTCAGCTATATTCACCACCTCTATGTCGGGCAGAAGAACCTGTTGGTAACGCTCCGTGAGTTGCACCAAGGCATATTTACCCATCTTATAATTATAATAGGTATCCATGGAGGGAGTGGCCGTTCCTAGCAAGGTCTTGGCATTCATCATACGTGCCAGTACGAGGGCAGCATTGCGAGCATGGTATCGGGGAGCGGGGTCCTGCTGTTTGAAACTATTCTCGTGCTCTTCGTCTACTATTACCAGACCCAGATTCTTGTAGGGGAGGAACACGCTGGAGCGCACACCGACAATGATGTCATAGGGTTCATCGGACAACTGCTTCTGCCACACCTCCACTCTTTCGGCATCGCTGTACTTGGAATGATAGACTCCAAGGCGATTGCCAAACACACGTTTCAGTCGGTCTACCAACTGGGTGGTAAGGACAATTTCAGGAAGTAGGTATAGTACTTGCTTGCCAGACTTGATGACCTCATTGATCAGGTGAATGTAGACCTCCGTTTTACCACTTGAGGTGACACCATGAAGCAGGCAGACATCGTACTTTAGCCATGACTGCTGTATCTGTACAAAAGCCTGTTGTTGGTGCTCGCTCAAAGGACGTAGCACCATCTCGGTAGGTATTCCTCCCTGAGGCAGACGTCCAACTTGATGCTCATAAGTCTCCAGGAAACCTTTCTCAACAAGGGCAGAAAAGACTGTAGCATTAGCCGATGACTCATCTAAGAGGTCTGCTTTGCCGACCTCTACAATCAGTTGGGGATTAGACAGACGAATGGCAGCTTTCACACCACTCATTGTCACATAGACATCCCACAATTGCAATTGTTTGGCAGAACGTCCACGCTGTAATTGCATACGGATCTCCTCCAGACGCTCCAGGGTGCAGTCCCTATCCTTCAGTCTGACACATGTCGTGGTTCGCGGCTTGTAGGTCTTCTTTTCATCTTCCTCCTTCAGACCACTTGGCAGGGCTGCCTTATAGACCTCACCCATGGTGCAAAGATAGTAATCGGCTATCCATTGCCAAAGTTTCAGCTGCTGAGGGAGGACAATGGGCTCGGCATCTAAAAGTTCAAGGGCATCCTTTACCACACACCCTTCAGGTTTTTCCTGGTGAATGCGCGAAACGATGCCCGAGTATTTCTTGCTCTTGCCAAAAGGTACAGTGAGACGGCATCCCACTCTAACCAGATTGTCAAAGGATTGAGGCAAGGAATAGGTAAATGTGGTGCCTAAAGGTATAGGAAGAATGACGTCTGCAAAGAGACTCATATACAGGTAATCACAATGTAAACCAAAATTGGTATGAATTTCAACCGTTATTATCTGCGTTCACGACGAGCAGAGACACGAGGTGCCGAACTGGTAGTGGCAGCCTTCTCCTTCTGATTGGAAGCACGACGATTGGCGGCAGTCTCCTTCTTGTCCGTCTTGTCGGTGTTAGAAGCCTTTGTGGTCTTTGTCTTTTTACCCTTGACTGTAGTATCCACAGCAAGACTATCTGCCGAGTCATTCTTCTCAACATGTCCCCACAAATGTTCCTCGAAGTCCTTCAACTCCTGCTCAATGCGCTCCTGCTCCTTGGTCATGGCAGAATCCGTCTTGCAGTAATCCTTTAAGGTCTGACCCTGCATGTTGTTGGTCTTGAAGATCTTGCCGTTATAGCGGTTACGATTGAAATAGTCGGCAGCAGTCATATTGGTCACATTGTTCAGGTCGCTGGACATAACGGGCAACTTAGCCAGGAAGGGAGCCACATCATCATACTTCACCCAGAACAGAGGCTTGGAGGTATAGTTGGTTGATGATGCTGCAAAATCCTCATCATCACCAAAATCACTTGATATAGCAAACTCATCCATGACACCACCCTCCAGTTTGATGGGGCAAAGGGCTACAACCTTGGTATGTAAGGTGCCGGTGCGCTGATCCAGATAAGTGCTCTCCTTCAAGTAGTAACGCATTACTTCACGACTGGGAATGTCGGCATCAGCCACAGTTGGCTTGCCGTTCTTCTCCTCATAGTAGATGCTCTGGTCGTTGAGGAAATCCATCAGATTGAGCTGGTCTTTGGGATCAAAACTCTCATTACCATCCAACTTATAAGTATAAGCATTAATGCGACCTGCCAGAATCAGGCGGAAGATACAAGTAAAGAGGTTCATCTGCTGACCATTAGGCTCTACAGGATAATAGAGCGCTGCATTCTTGCTGTCCTTCAGTTCAAGCTGACGATAGATATCACGACGCCAAGCAACATCCTCTGGCATAGCATCCTTCACGGGGAACATCAACGATGCACGATCCACCGTTGGCTTATCAGCATTGGCTTTGACTGTTGAGGCATTACTCTTTCCCGATTGAGCAACACGACTAGTGACTGTATTAGTGGTAGTCTTTCGGTTCGCAGGCTGTGCCATCAACGATGCAGACACACATGCCAACAATATCGTTACTACTATCTTTTTCATGTCTTTCGTTATTTTTTCGACTGGGTTTCACCCTCTGTCTGTATGTACACTTAGTTTATGATAATTTGCATGGTTCCGTCCAAAGTACGTTCCACGCCATCAGGACCAATGGCACGTATGGAGGTAATATAGAATCGTTTACCACGGCTCAACTGTCGGATCATATTCTTCTGGCGGTCAGTGAAATTGGCATCATTGCTGACCAGAGGAACGGCATTACCCATATTGTCATAGAAAGTAGCCTCGAATCCCTTTACGGTGAAAGGAATATTCAGCAGACCATCATCAATGGCAGCACTCAGGTTCGTGGCGCTCATGATAGCTTGCTTGCTCAGTTTGCCACCCTTGAACATATTATCACCAACCATGATGTATGCTGAAGGATCAGGCAACTTGCGAACGCGATAACTGAACTTGCCCATCTCCTGTACACCAGCCTCCGTCTTGGCAGAAACGATAAATACAGCTTCACCACCAACATTGGTAGGACGAGCCACATACTTACCCTCTCCCTTAGGGGTCAGGCTACCACCAGTCATGCTCAACGAAACCTGATTGGCGGGGATACCAGGAACACTGACACTCATTGGGTTGTCATATCCTGCATAGAGGACATTCATAATGTCTGCGCTGACGGTTGCGCTGGGAGCCACGACGGTGTAACTTTGTTCGAAGTCACGCTTCACACGCTCTCCACCACCATTGATCATCTCGATGTAGCCTTTCAAGGTGAAATCGCCCGTAGTGCCACAAACGGTCTCATAGATGCCTCGCTCGTTCTTGAACTCCTTGCCACCCACGTAGATGGTAGGACGATTGGTGGTATCTACAGCAGCCATGATAATCTGCGCACTGAACTTGCCTCCCTTGACGATGGTCTGTGAACGGGGAATGACATACGCATTCAATTCATTCACACGGATATCCTTGACGTCAATGTTGCCAACCAGATTGTGCAGCACCTCACCCTCAGCATAGCGAACATCGTTCTGCAACTTGGTGAGCAGTGTTACAGCTGCCGCAGTAGGCATATTCTCAAACATATACTCCTGCCAGTTCTTACCCATCTGCAATCCCTTCTTAGGGATATCAGTTGCCAAGTTGCTGGCAATCACACGCTTCTGCTGCTCATCAGTAACCATCTTGAGGATCTGCTCTCGATACGAAGCGATAGCGTCATAGAGTTCCTTGCCACGTCCCGTACCTGGAGCCAACATGACGTGAGTAGCAGCCTCAAGGTTCTCGCGGTTCCTGATGTTATGGATATCACCCTCCTCGCCGTCACTTTCCTTGACGATGCTGATCTTCAGTTCCTCTGCGAGATTATACAACTTGGTGCTTATCTCACGCACAGCCTGAGCCTTCTCATACCACTTCCTGACCTTCGTGGGATTAGCCTTCATCTGCTCCTCGAAAGTGGCATAGATACCCTCGTTGGTCTGAGAGGCATTCTGGGTGGAACGGTTCAAGCTCTCCTCTACCAGCGAGAAACCACTGAGTACGTCGCTGCTGACATTAAGCGCCAACATCGCCATCAAGACGACGTACATCAGATTGATCATCTTCTGACGTGGAGACTGTTTTTTCTTCTTAAACTGTGCCATGTGTTACTCTGCAGTTGCTGTATTTGGAGCAATGTTCATGTTTACGGTAAGTGCCTGAATCATACGTGCATAGACGTTGTTCAGTTCCTCAATCTGATGAGCCATACGCTTGGTCTGCTCGTCAATCTGTTCGATGGTATTAACCTGCTTGCTGATATTCTTCAACTGCAACTCGTAGACGGTAGCAATACCGGTAAGGGTACGGTTGAGGTTCTCCATCTCCTCGCTGTCCGTACTCATACGTGCAGCCTGTGCCTTTACGCGACCCAGTACCTCGGTGAGGTCTGTCAACTCCTCTGCATAGTTCTTCACGGCCTCCTCAACGGCAGCAGGATCAGTAGCCTTGATTGATGCGGCGAGGTTGGCGGCAGCAGCACTCAGGTCAGCACCTGCTGCAATGGCGTCAGGATCAACAGGAGCACCACCACCATTGATGATGATGGGAGCACCACCTACCACTCCACCTACAATTGCAGGAGCTTCACCAGTTGCTACTGACGCTGCAGCTACAGGAACGCCACCCTCAGCAGTTGGAACATTAGCATCTGAAGCAGAGGCATCACCCTCAGCAGCAGGTACACCACCCACAACCACTGGAGCACCACCATAGACTACACCACCTGTCTGCTGAGCAGCAGAAGCGGGTTCGTCCACCTTCTCCGTTACGCGCTCGAAAGCAGCCACGAAGAACACGAATACCTCAGTGCCCATACCCACGATCAGCCAGATGTCGGCATGATTGACGTGGATCAGTTTGAACAAAGCACCCAAGATAACGACTGCTGCACCCCAGCTGTAAGCATACTGCATAAATGTCTGTCCCGCCATGGAGTCCATCCATTTCTGCATTCGGGCTATTGGATTATATTTGCTACTTGCCATTTTATTCTATTATTATATATAAGGTATACTTGTCTTTGAAAGTTTTACTATTATTTCTTGCGCGCAGACGCTTTGACCGAACCACGGGTTGCCTGCTTCATGGCAGCACGACTGTTGTCTGTAACCATCGAACGTACACAACGGAAACCAATGTATGAACGTGGTTGGTTCTGGTACTCGTAGCTACGCCATGCCGAACGGATCATGCTCTCAGGGTCCTTCCACGAACCGCCACGAACAGATTTCTTCTTCAGGCGATAAGGATCCTCCTTGGCTGCATTGTACTTCAGTTCAGGGTTCATATCGCTCATGCTCTCCACACCTGCCTCTGTATAAACGGTGTTCGTCCATTCGGCCACGTTGCCAGCCATATCATACAGACCATTGCTATTCGCGCTGAAGATACCACACTTGCTGGTAATCAGCGAACCATCCTTGGTATAGTTACCACGGTCGGGTTTGAAGTTGGCATAAAAGCATCCCTTGTCGCTCTTCACCTCACCACTCTCCCAAGGATATGCCGTTGCATCCTTGCCTCGAGCAGCATACTCCCACTCTACCTCGCTGGGCAGACGGTAGCGCTGAATCTGTTTGGCCACTCCGCCAAGTCCCTTCAGCAGGAAGTCGGTACGCCATGCACAGAAAGCATTTGCCTGCTCCCAAGTCACACCTACCACGGGATAGTCATCGTACGCTGGGTTGTTGAAATAGAGCTTCATATATCGCTCATTGTCTGCGTTCTGGAAGTCATTCACCCAGCAAGTGGTGTCGGGATAGACATTCACGATATAGGTATTGAGGAAGTCCCAAGGACCTGTCAACTCACGGGTAAGTGTTTGGCGAACGATATTGCCATTGTCATCAATATAGGCAGTATCCTTGCTGATCCACACCTTCTCGTTCTCGTCCACTGCATGATCAGTGTTCAGGTCGCGCTCCTCAGGATTGAGACGATAGCGACGCAATGCTGCCGCAGCATAATCATAGATCTCATAGCGATAGTTCAACTGGCGTACATCCAGCATCTTTGTTCCATCAATGGGATGAGTCACATAGACACTCTCAATGGCACGCAACTCATCTTCGTTGGGCTTGCGGGGAATGGCCTTGTTCCAGTTCAGGTGAGGCGTGATTGGATTGGCCTCACGGTCCTCCTCGATCTTATAACTGTCGTCACCACCGTATGCAGGATCAGCCAGACGTTCACGGATGATGCTGTCACGTACCCAGTTGACGAACTGGCGATACTTGGAGTTCGACACCTCGTTCTCGTCCATCCAGAAACCATCAACAGAGATATCACGGGTAGGAAGACCGATACCCCAGAGCGAGTCGCTCTCTTCCATACCAATCTTCAGCGAACCTTTGTGCACGGCAACCATGCCGAAAGGAGTAGGCTCGGAATAAGCCGTACCACGCGAACCTGTGACCTCACCACCAGCAGCATTGGCATTGCTCATCGAACCGGCACAAGAGACAAGTGACACTACGCATGCCACAATTGCCAACAAGTATAAACTCTTTTTTACCATATTCTTTCCTTAAACTATCTATGTTTTATAGTAATCGCACGCTTTGGTGCTTGTTCTTTCCTTTTTTGAACAGGTTCAGGTCGGTCTGATAGCCCAGTACCACCTCGTGCGTACCGTTGAGTGCTCCGATGCCACCCGTGTACATCTCGTAACTGTACCCAATGTTTATGCCATGGAACGTTGTACCAACGAGAAGACCTACGGAAACCGTGGGACTGTACGTCACTCCCCCGTACATGTGGAGTTTCTCACCATTATATGCCAGACGGGCTGTCAGGTCTCCGCGCCACTCCTTCAGATCGGTACGCAGGATGGCATCCGTGTAGAGTGCAAACTGTGGTTGCCTGAACTTCAAGGTATATCCACCCATAGCATAGAGCAGAGGCTTCACACTCACCTGATTGGTCTTGTCATCACCCAGCTTAACCGTTGGACTGAGACAATGCATGGCACTCACACCGGCATACCAGAGGTTCTTGTAGGTGAAGCGCAGACCCGCATCCAGATCCAGGCCCGTACCCGTTACCTGACTGGAGGGGAAGGCTGGGTCGCCCGAGTCGTTCATATCCAGCTTGGTGCCGTCGAATGAGGGGGTAAGCAGTCCCGGGCGAACACCGATACTCAAACGTCCACCCTTCAAAGGCTGGTGATAGGCATATTGCAAATAAATCTTCTTATTGGAGAATAATCCAACCTCATCGTTCATGAAACCCAAGCCAGCGCCATGGCGAGGGCCGATGAAATAGATGGGCATATCCACACTGGCAAGCATCGTTGCAGGGGCATCTTCAAAACCCACCATCTGCATGCTGTAGCCGCCCTGAATGTTCATCTGTCCGTCCAGTCCGCTTACGGCAGGGTTGTAATAACTCTGAAGCGCCCAGTAGTTGGTGAACGCCACATCATACTGTGCCTTGATTCCCAAGTTCACGAGTAGTGCCACTACAAACCACAGCAGTCTTTTCATCGTAACACTTAAAACGAGAAAGATGGCATATTATTGTGCCACCTTCCCGAAAAATTTCATTTTTTAATAGGTATAAGTCCAATCTGCATTGAATTGGCCTATCTTTTTCATCTTATCCCGAGCGAAAAGGGGATTAATACTCATCCTCGTTGAAGAGAAAATCCTCCTTGGTGGGATAGTCAGGCCATACGTCCTCGATGGTCTCATACACCTCACCTTCGTCTTCTATTTCCTGAAGGTTCTCGATAACCTCCATGGGTGAACCAGAACGCATAGCGTAGTCAATCAATTCTTCCTTGGTTGCAGGCCAAGGTGCATCTTCCAGTTTGGAAGCCAGCTCCAAAGTCCAATACATTGTTCTACTATAGTTTTAAGTTTAACAATCTGCTTTGAGGATCTCCCAGGCACATTGTGCAAAGGCCTTTTTGAGAGCCTCATCTTGAGGGGTATTCCTTTTTAAGCGCGCAAAAGTACACAATATTTTTAATATTGTCAACTTTTTGCCCAAATATTTTCTTCCGTACCGGCCAAAAGGTTGATTTTTCTGGCCAAGACAAACAAATAATCGCTCAAACGGTTCACATAAGCCATCACAAGTGGGCTCACGGGAGCCTCAAGGGCTAAGGCATGGATGCGTCGTTCAAGTCTTCTGCAGACGCACCGGCAGACATGTGCCACAGCAGCTCCACGCTCACCTCCTGGCAGTATGAATCCTCGCCATGGTGGCAGGGTAACATTGATCTCGTCGATATTAGCTTCCATTTCCGAGATCAGTTCCTCTGTAACGGTTGTTTTGGGTTGCTTTTTGCAATCCACATCTGTTGCCAACTCGCTGCAAACGACAAACAGCGTATTCTGTATCTTCAGCAATTTCTGCTGATCGCCCTCCTCCGTGAGATAGGTCAGCAGGAGGCCCAGGTTGCTGTTCAGTTCGTCGGCTGTGCCATAGGCTTCCAGACGTGCGTGTGTCTTTGGCACCCTCTTACCTCCTACGAGGCTGGTCATGCCCTGATCACCGGTTTTTGTGTATACTTTCATGTTACGTACAGGTATTCTAGGTTTTTCTTGAATTATTATTGTTTGCGTTCCTCAGAAATTAATAACGTAATTTTGCTTGTTATATTGTGTATCAAAGAAAGCAATTCCCACATCATAGAGGTCAAAACTCACAACAGAAGGCAGGCTATCCCACCATTCAGTATGCTGAAACACATTGGCCAGCAAGAGCATGTCACCGGGGTGTAGATGTTTGATAATCTCCTCATTCGGTGCATTCAGAAAAACCAATTTTTTCTCGCTCGAATGTTCGTGAAAAATACCAACAACTGACACTCCGTTTTCTCTACATTTAGCCAAGTCAGTTACCTTTGCCTTGGAGCAAGGCGAAGTCAGATACCTCCATTCCTGCTTGTCGACCTGGTCTATCACGATATGCGTAGGCTGATGATAATTCACCAAGCGAAACAAGAGGTGAAGATAGCGCCTCACGCGAAATCGTTGCCCCCACGTCAATTGTGCATCCAACTTCAGGAAATCATAATACGGGCGACGCTCATAGACCACGTTCTCCAGCAGATCGAAAGCAAAGGGGGAATGAACACCATACCCACAGCGCTTGCGGAAGCGAAGGAGCCAAATGATGGGATTCCTGAAGTTCGGTGTCATTGCTGGTAGATTCTATTACTACACAAAGGTAGGAATTTCCCGTGAAATATCACTCCTCTCTCTCACATGTAATATGCGCACACAAATAATTATTGTAGAAAAGTGCAAAAAAATTTGGCGGTAGATAAATCATTCACTACCTTTGCGTCTCATAGATTATTATAGATAAAACAACCAAAAAAAACATATTTATTAACTTAATCAAAAACACAACATGAAGAAAATTACTTCTTTGTTAGCTTTGTTGCTGATGTTTGTTGTCAGCACCACTGCAAAGGCTGATTCATGGGCAGTTGATGATGGAGCAGATGGTCTTATCCAGGATGCTTCTCAGATCACCACTCCCTACAACGAGCCTTCCGAGGGTTCAATCGCAGCTCTTCTCGATGGAGATGCAAGCACCTTCTGGCACTCAAAATGGAGTGGCGGTAGTGTGAGCGCAGGTATCCACTACTTCCAGGTAGAGGACATTGAGGGTATGCCCGAGTGGTTCGGCTTCACCTTCACCCGTCGTAATGCTGCCGACGACCAGATTACCAAGTGGGGCGTTTATGGCGTGCCCGAGGGCAAGAAGAGCGCAGACAAGACCGAGTGCGTGAAGTTGGCTATTATCGAGACTCCCTTCTCGTCTCAGACAGAGACCTTGGTTTCCAGTGCTATCCAGAGCAAGGGTTACACCACCATCCGTTTCTATGCTGAGGCTACTAGCTCTGAACGTGGTTACTGGCATTGCGCTGAGTTCCAGATCCTGCCCTGTAAGCAGATCTCCGACTACGAGAGTGCTCTGCTCGAGCTCCAGACCATCCTAAGCCAGTATGGCGAGTATGAATTCACCGCAGGTACCGCTCCTGGTCAGTACGGTGCAGAGCAGGTTGCAGCATACGATGCAGCCGTCAGTGCCGCTCACGACATGGACGGTTCTACCGATGCTGACGCTATCAAGGCTGCCGGCGAGGCTGTCAAGGCTACCTTCGAGGCTGTTGTGGCTTCACGTATCCCCTTCGCTATGGAGATCAAGCCTGGTTACTATGTCATCAAGAGTGCCTTGGACTTCACCAAGTCTACCACTACCGAGGAGACTGAAGATCCCGATACCGGTGAGATTATTCCCGGCGAGACCATCGTACAGCACTTCGCAAAGGCTATCTATGACAACAATGGTACTGCTTCTTGGAAGACCTTCGAGGAGAATGCCGCATTCTTGTTCAAGATCGAGGCAAGCGACAAGGCTCGCCAGTACAAGGTTACCAACATGCACAATGGTCTGACCTTCAATCCCATCTCTACATCAACTGCAGTCACCATGTCTGCTACTGATAGCTTGATGGTCTTCGATTGGGCATTGGATGATGTAACCGTATATCCTGACGGTGTAAACGAGAAGACCGTCACCGCACTGAACATCCGTCTTGCTGCTCAGGCTGAGCGTGGTAGCGTTTACGCACACGCTGGTGGTCATGGCGGTGGCGCTGGTACCAGTGGCAACATCGTAGGTTGGTCACACTCTGTAAGCGAGGATGCTCCCGCTGCTTGTGCTACCGACTGGTATCTCGAGGAGATCGACGAGGCTACTGCTCTGGCTTGGATTGACGCTGACAGTCCAACCAAGGTTATCGCCAAGATGATCGACGAGGTGAATGCTATCAAGACTGCTTACGCTGAGCAGAAGACCATCGCTGAGGACAAGACCACAGACCTTGATCTTGACTCACCCGTGATCACCTCTGCTTCGCAGTTCTCTTCACCCTACACCACTATCGACTCTCAGTCAGCTACCGAGGACGAGATCTTCGAGAACCTGCTCAACGAGGAGGGTACTACCTACTGGCATAGTGCATGGGAGAGTGGTTCTGTTGCTCAGGATGTTCACTACCTGCAGGTGAAGGACGTTGAGCTCGACGGCACCTACACCGTACAGATTACCCGTCGTCCCGTTTCTGGTGACCAAATCACCAAACTGCGCGTGAAGGGTTATGCCGAGAACAACGAGGAACTTGGTTTCGAGGACGGTGCAGACCTCGGTCTGTTGCTCTTGCCTTGCAGCGCTGCTGACGAGACTCTGGCAGCTACCACCCTGTTCACTTGTACCAAGGACTACTCTGTTCTTCGCTTCTACAGCGAGGAGGAGGTTGCAGCAAGTTCAGGTGGCGGTTCTAACCGTGGCTACTGGCATTGCAAGAAGTTCCAGATCTATCCCGCTGTCGTAGGTTATGGTGCTACCACTACTCAGGCTACAGCTCGTGCTACTGAGATGAGTGCTCTCGAGGCTGCCATTGCTGCCTGGAACGAGGGTGCATACACTACCACAAGCGTCACCAACCCCAGCGATGCTGCCTTCGTTGCTGCTTACAACGCAGTTGTCAAGGCTAACAACGCTTGGTTGGCTGTATATGCTGATCCCGCTGCAATGCGTGAGGCTATCAATGCTGTTGGCGACGTAGCCAAGGCTATCAAGATTGGTAACAATCCCGGTGAATGGGCAGCTGGCAGCAGCGCTGACAAGCTGGTCAAGCTTCTCGAGGATGCCAAGGCTTACAACAACGCTGGTACTTATACCGAGGCTGGTCTGCAGGCCAACATCGACGCTATCACTAATGCAAAGGCTGACATCTATGGTTCTGCCAACAAGGTTCAGACCGGCAAGTGGTACAAGTTCCGCATGCCTACCGAGGCAGAGTGCGAGGCTAATGGCTGGGACAAGATTTGCGAGGCTGTCATGGACGGCGAGGTTGAGGTTTCTCCCGCTATCTATGGCTACTATGCTTCTACCGCCAAGAGAACCGTCCAGAACGACGCTTACGTCTTCGAGGGTATTGAGGCAGAGAACCTGACTATCGGTTCTGTACTCTACTGGTTGCCCGATGGCGAACCCATGGAGGATGGCGATAAGTTCCAGTTCATCAATGTCGGCGACACCGCTTACATGGTTCAGAACAAGGCTACTGGTCTGTTCCTGAAGGCTGGCAACAGTGGTGCTATCACCCTGAGCCCCATGCCTTCACTCTTCAAGCAGAGCGCACTGGGCTTCGGTGCTAACCTGATGGAGTCTGTACAGTTCGAGACCAAGTACCAGCACCGCTACATGCACGGTCAGCGTGATGGTGGCGTTGTATGTACCTGGGAGGCTAACACTCCTGGTTCACGCAGCAGCATCTTCATCGAGGAGGCAGGTGACGTCAAGGACTTCGTTGCTCCCGACTTCTACTACAATGTTTACAATGGTCGCACCTACGCCTTCTGCTATCCCGTTGATATTGAGCTGACTGACGATGATGCCAACCTCTACGGCGTAAACGTTGAGGGCACCAAGGTCACTCTGCTTCCTGTCAAGGACAACAAGGTTAAGGCTGGTACACCTTTCATCCTCGTATCAAACCTCTGGGAGGGTGATAGCGAGTACATCCTCGAGGCTGAGGACGAAGGCGTTGAAGGCAGATATCGCAACGTATCATTCGCAATGACCGACACTAAGCTCAACACCACTCCCGGTACTCTGGGCGCATTGGTAGGTAACTTCTATGGCGGTACCACCGGCAAGGGTGACCTCGTAACCCGCGAGAACGGTTTCCGTATCGTTGCCAGCGAGTCAGGCGAGAGCGTTGGTGCTAACCAGGCATACATCAAGGCTGGTATCGAGGAAGGCGAGGAAGGTTGGCCTTCACTCACCGTCGAGATCAGCGGTTCTACTATTGATGCAGACCAGATTGCTGCTGTCCTGAGCAACGTTGCCAAGGGTGGTAAGATCTACACCATCGATGGCAAGTACGTTGGTAACGGTAACGTCAACACCCTCAAGGGCATGGCTCCTGGCATCTACGTCATCAACGGCGTAAAGGTTGCTGTGAAGTAATTCGCATCCTTAACTACATCATAACTGTAAGGGCAGTTCTCTTCAAAGGGAGCTGCCCTTACTCTTTTTCAGTTCATTCCTTCATCCTAGTTTTTGAAAATGACTAATTGTGCAGCATCTGATTCTCTATCTATTTGCATTGAATGCAGAGAAGTAAAAGCACAAAGTAGCGCAGAAACTCAACTTTTCTATTATTTTTTTTGCTCATCCACTAAAAATACCTATTTTTGCATAAATTTAGTTTCCGCAATGAAACTCATACAGATAAACATTCAGCGCATCATTGAACTTTGCCAACAGTTTCATGTGGCAAGGCTCTTCGCGTTCGGTTCTGTTCTGACCGAACGTTTTACAGCCAGTAGCGATGTTGATCTTCTTGTGGAGTTTCAGGAAATGCCTGTCGAGAACTATGCCGATAACTATCTATCTTTCAAAGAGGCTCTAGCGAACGTGCTCAACCGCTCCATTGATTTGATAGAAGCCAAAGGCATTAGAAACCGTGTCTTTCTCAGCAATGTGGAACGTACCAAACAGTTAATATATGAATGAGTATATCGAGGCTTGTTTGGTAGATGTGCTGCAAGCGTGCACTGAGGTTGAATCCTTCTTTCAAGACGGTCAACGCAACTACTTTGAGTTTTGCAATAACACCATGCTCATTCGTGCTGTCGAACGAAACGTCGAGATAATGGGCGAGGCACTCAATCGTATTCGCAAGTATGATACCAGCTACACAGTGCCAGACGCCAAAGCCATCATCGAAACCCGTAATCGTGTTATCCACGGCTATGATTCAGTAACCCCGGAGTTTCTATGGAGTTTGGTAATCAAACACATTCCAGTTCTCAAGAATAACATCGAATCTATTTTATCAAGCCATTAAGGTGGGTTCTATAAATTGGCTTTGTTGGATTTTGGAATTATTTTCGAGGACAAGGTGTTAGCAAGCGAAGGCGCGATGCGGGCATCGCAACTGAGTGCGCTGACAGATTGAACCGAAAAGAAACCAAAAGATGACAAAACGATAGTCCGTAATTATTAACATTCTAGCGGTGGGAATTTATAGAACCCACCTTAAGAGCATCACGTTATCGCAACGGGATGCTCTTCGCGTTTACTAATTCAAAATTGTCTTTGAATTCTGTACCAACCCTGTATTTCAATCAATTGCATCTGCCGAGATACAAGCACGGTACAAACAGGCTCTTTTTGGACTCTTTTGAAGATATAAAAACGGCAATGACGAGATATCATCTCTCTTTCTGTACTTTAATTCGAGAAGTATCGTTACGTCCTACAGCACAAATACCGGAAGAGGAAACAACTTACATTTTGATAGTGGAAATTGTGTACGATTAAAAGATACACCCTCTCCCCAAATTTATTACCTCATAACAAAGGAATGTAAATTCTGTTTACCATTTATATCCGATTAATGACGGTTCCAGGTTGCGCACGCCCATCATCCTTCGTTAAGAGTCCGCTAAGCCTTCGTAATGCCTTCGTAATGCCTCTTAATTGAAAGACACCAAAAAATGACGGAATTTTGGCATAAAAATGGCACTTTTCAAGGGGCAATATTGGACATTATAGCAGATAGTCACATGTCGTTATTGTAATAAGTTTTCACTATTGAAAAGAATTCAAAAAAACACCAAAAAAGTACACCTTTCCCGTTTTCTGTTAGTCAACTACAACCCGCCTACTTTCTGCCTACAGAGTATCCTAACGCATCCCGTGCATTTTCGCAAGCATTCCGCGAAGGATCCGCGAAGGGTCCGCGATGCCATCTCGGAATCACAAGCGAACCACTACAGGTAGAACTTTGTTATGCCATATGTTATGTTATGATAGCAAAGAAGACAACGAAAACGAAGAAGAGACGTTTCCCCACACCCCTTCAAAAGAAGAAGAAAAAGAAAAAGAAGAAAGGAACAAAAACAAAAAAAATAAAAACGCACACGCAAAAAAATCTTTTTTTTTCCTTCTTTCGTTTCTTGAAATACATGATTCATTTAGGGAGCTACTAGGCAGGATTCTAGTAGGTGAAAAAAGAATAGGAAACAAGGACATATTTTCGGCAAAAAAGATGGTAGTTTGGCAAAATTTTCGTATATTTGTACCGAAATAGACAAACTAGCCAAAAACGCACGTATGCAGAAGTCATCTTTACATAGCCGCTTGCTGATCATTGCACTCGCTGCATTGAATTGTTTCGCTTTGCTTTCCTGCAAGGATGATATTGACACATCCGATAGGTATGTATTTGACAAAGAGACAGTTGCCAGCTACCTGAGCAAACATCAGGACTATAGCGAATATGTGAAGATCATACAAGGGACGAAGATCAGCAAACATACCGAGTCCACCATCTACCAACTGCTCTCTGCACGTGGCAACTATACTTGCTTTGCCCCAAGCAATGAGGCCATAGCGAACTACCTGGATACATTGGTGGTGCGTGGCGTTATCAGCGAACCCAGCTGGGATGCCTTCACCGACCCACAGAAGAAGGACTCGATCTATCAGGTTATAGCCTACAACAGCATCATCGACACGGGTGACGGCGATGTCAACGGCAGTTCGATAGTCTATGAGACAAGTTCTTTTCCCTCGAATCCAAACGAGGAACTGTCGAGCCCCACGCTGGCAGACCGCAAACTGAGTGTAAGATTCGCAGACAACCCAGACAGCATCTTTGTCAACAACACCGCACTGATAGACCTAAAGAACCATGACATTCCCGTGCTCAACGGCATGATACATCAGGTGCATGGCGTGATAGCCCCAGGCAACGACGGACTGGCGGAGGTGCTGAAGAACTTCATCGACGCCAACCGTGGCGGGTTTATAGTGACAGCCAAACTGGTGGAAGCCTGCGGTCTGTACGACACGCTGAGCAAGGTGAAGGACGAGGTGTACGAGGAGCTTTATGAGACAGGCAAACTGAACAACCTGGACAAGCACCCCACAGAGGGCTCGATAGGCTACCTGCCCAAGCACCGCAAGTATGGTTTCACGCTGTTTGCCGAGACCGACGAGTTCTGGAGCACCGAGCTGGGCAAGGACGCCAAAGAGATCAGCGTGGAGGACGTCAAGGACTACATCGTAGCCAAGAACATCTACCCCAACGCCAAGAATGACAATAAATACACCAGTACGGAGAACGTGC
>DCIS01000156.1 GCA_002317475.1 Prevotellaceae bacterium UBA1720
AGTGATGGCAATGCCTACATCTACTGGGGTGGAGGTGGCCTTCGTGGTGCCAAGTTGGCTGACAATATGTTAGGACTCTCTGAGGACAATAAGATTGAGGTCCGCAAGTTTGGTAATCGTGAGATGAAATCCATCGGTGTCAGCGTAGATGCTGGTCTGCCCGAAGGTTTCAAGGAGGGTCCATTCGTTTTTGAGCGTCAGGGCAAGTTCTATCTCACCTTCCCCTGGGTTCGTGGCAAGAAGGGTGATCCAGGTCCAGACGGCAAACCCCTCGACAACCATACCGAGACCCTCGCTTACGCTATGAGTGACAACCCATTAGGTCCCTTTGAGTTCAAGGGTATCATCATGGCTGAGTCTCCCACAGGTTGCTGGACTAACCATCACAGCATCATTGAGTTCAAGGACCAATGGTATCTCTTCTATCACCACAACGACTATTCGCCCAACTTCGACAAGTTGCGTAGTGTGCGTTGCGACTCGTTGTTCTTCAACGAGGACGGTACCATTCAGGAGGTGAAGCCTACCCTTCGTGGTGTGGGTGTCAACGATGCCCATAAGCCCATCCACATCGATCGCTATAGTTCTATCAGCGATAAGGGTGTGACCATTGATTTCGTTAATCAGAAGGATACTGCCGGTCGTTTCGAGGGTTGGCAGATCACCTATAAGGGTGAAGAGGCATTCAGTACCTATAACAAGATTGACTTTGGTCAGCAGGTGAACTGCGTTTCTGTTCGTGTGAAGGCTCCCGAAGGTGCTATTCTCACCATCACCAACATCACGCCTATGGCTCCTCGTGGCAATCGTCAGGGAGGCTTTGGCCAGGGTGCTCCTCAAGGTGGTAATCGCCCTGCTGGTCAGGGCAATGCTCCTCAGGGAGGTAATCGTCCTGCAGGTCAGGGTGCTCCACAAGGTGGCTTTGGCGGTGGTTTTGGAGGTTTTGGCGGCTTCGGTGGGTTTGGTCGTGGTGCAATGGCCAACATTACCATCCCCAAGTCAACGGAATTCCAGATTATTACCGTTCCTCTGAACAGTTCTCCACGTGGCATTGCCGACCTTAAGTTCCAGAGCAAGGATGGTCGTGAACTGACCATTGACTGGATTGGTTTTGACATGCAGCCCGAACTGCATGCTCCCATGATGTCCTACTCACCCCTCACTCCATGGAATAAGGGTGGCTTTGAGACTCACCAGTATCGCAATGTCTTTGCCGATATGGGTTACAGCCAGAAGCAGATAGACGCCAAATTGCAGGAGATGTTTGATGCTATCTTCGTGGGTTCCAACCGCGTTTATTTCGAGGATGGCGACGACAAGGCATACGTCAGTGACGTAAAGAACCACGATGTCCGTACCGAAGGTATGAGCTATGGTTTGATGTGTGCTGTTCAGTTTGATCGCAAGGATATCTTCGACCGTCTCTGGCGCTGGTCAAAGGAGCACATGCAGATCAAGGAAGGCAACAACAAGGGTTACTTCTCTTGGAGTCTCGCTCCTGATGGTTCGCGTGCCGCTGGTGGTCCTGCCTCCGATGGTGAACTCTACTTCATCACCTCTCTCCTTTTTGCTTCCAATCGTTGGGGCAATACCGGTGAAATCAACTACCTCAAGGAGGCACAGTATATCCTGGATTGCGTGACGGGTAAGGATGGTCAGGCCAAGCTCATTGACCCCACCACCAACCTCATCACCTTCGTTCCCGGTTCGCGTTACACCGATCCTTCTTACCACATCCCTGCCTTCTACGAGGTTTGGGCTAAGTATGCTCAGGATGGTCGTAGCGAGTATTGGTTGCAGTGTGCCAAGGCTGCCCGTGAGTATCTGCACAAGGCTGTTCACCCCGTTACAGGTCTGAACCCCGACTACAGCAACTATGATGGTAGTTTGATGGGCGAGCGTGGCGGTTCCAACAACTTCCGCTATGACTCATGGCGCGTACCTATGAATATTGCTTTGGACTACAGTTGGTCTAATGAGGATGCAGAGTGGCAGACTGCTTACGGTCATCGCTTGCAGGACTTCCTCTATAGCGAGGGTGTTGACAAGTTCGTTGACCAGTACGAGGTAGACGGCACTCACCCCACTGACATTATGGGTGCAGGTGGTTATCGTGAGTTGCGCCACACTCCTGGTTTTATCGCTACTGCTGCTGCTCTTTCATTGGTATGTTCGCACACCAAGGCTCGTGATTTTGTTGATCATTTCTGGAACAACGAGCACGTTCCTGCTCCCAGTGGTTACATCGACACCTATTTCGAGGGTTTCATGCGCCTCTTTGCCACCATGCACTTGGCAGGTAAGTATCAGGTGATTGAACCTAAACAGTCAAATGCTAAGGCAAGTGCAAAGTCAACTGAAAAAGCTGATACCCAGACTAAAGGCATCGCTTATCTGAAGAAGGTTGACCGTGCCACCTTGGAACGTGCCAAGAAGGGTAACCATGAAGCTCTCAGCAAGATTGCCAAGGCTAATGGTAAAACCATTTCACAGGTCAGACTCGACTTGAGAAAGAATTAAAAGTACCCATCATAAATATCTAGACAAATGAAGAAAACCCTTCTCCTGCTTGCCATGTTCTTCAGCATGTTGCAAGCCTCGGCCCAGACCTATCGTAATCCCATCATCAATGCCGATGTGCCCGATATCAGCATGGTCAAAGTTGCCGATTATTACTACATGGTATCTACCACTATGCATCTCATGCCCGGTGCTCCCATCATGCGTTCACGCGACATGATTAACTGGGAGGTCATCAGCTATGTCTTTGACCGCATTGACGATGGCGACCGTTACAACCTGATTGACAACAAGACCGTTTACGGTCAGGGTCAGTGGGCCAGCAGCATTCGTTATCACATGGGTAAGTTCTATGTTTGGTTCACCTGTAACGGTGCTCCTGGCAAGGGCTTTATCTATAGTGCCGAGGATCCCTGCGGACCTTGGAAGCTTGAGGCTCGTCCTCCTCACACCCATGATGCTTCGCTCTTTTTCGATGAGGATGGTAAGCGTTATTTCATCACTGGAGGTGGCAGTGTGCAGGAGCTTGACGAGAACTTCCAGCCCAAGAAGGGTGGTCTTAATGTACGTGTAATCAACCCCAACGATGATCCGCAGGAGCGCGGTGCTTTGCACGAGGGTGCTTCAGCCTACAAGCACAATGGTTACTACTATCTTTGCTACATCTCCATGAAGTGGGGTGCTCCCGGTCGTGTGCGCCGTGAGGTTTGCTACCGTTCAAAGAACATTACCGGTCCTTACGAGAAGAAGATTATCCTCGAGACTCCCTTCGAGACTTACGGTGGTGTAGGTCAGGGTACCATTGCAGGTAACGACCAGAGCGATGAGGGTTGGATGGCCCTGATCTTCCAGGATCGTGGTGGTATTGGTCGTGTACCTTGTACCATGCCTGTAACCTGGGTTGAGGGTTGGCCTATGTGTGGTGAGTACACCGGTGAGATTAACAAGGAGATTGCTGATATTCCTGAGGATAATCCCACCAACAATCCCCGCCTTGACCGTCGTCGCTATCGTATCCCCAACGACTTATCTCTCAAGCATCCCGATCCCAAGGGCTTGATTGGCAGCGATGAGTTTGACCTCCCTGTCGAGGCCATGAACAAGATGATCAAGCCTACCTATCACGCCCAGCACGGTCTTAGCCTCTACTGGCAGTGGAACCACAATCCTATCGACGAGGCTTGGTCTTTGGCTGAACGTCCCGGATTCATGCGTCTGAAGACCGCTCGCGTGGTGCCCAATATGCAGGTTGCCCCCAACACCCTGACCCAACGTATGTTTGCTCCTCTTTGCGAGGGTGCTATCTGTATGGATATCAGTCAGATGAAGGATGGCGACATTGCTGGTTTGGCTGCCTACAATGGCGATAGTGGTGTGCTCCGCATCGTGAAGCAGGGTGGCAAGTGGGTACTGCAGTGTACCGAGGAGAAGTCTGTCTTTGGTCGTGGTGACCGTACCGTGCAGGATGTCAAGGTCGAGGTGCTTGAGGAACTTCCTCTGAAGCTGAAGGC
>DCIS01000185.1:0-17046 GCA_002317475.1 Prevotellaceae bacterium UBA1720
CTACTTTTTGTAGCGGAATCATAAAATAAAATTAAAATTGTTCTAAAATATATATTTTTAATTACAGAACCATTATTTCGCGTTATGGAACAGTGAAATAGTTGTTTTGTAGCATTGTTTTTTGCTAGCATGGAATTATCTAGCCGAGACTTTATATGTGTTTCTATTGCCCATTTTCCACATACAAACACCGTACAGACACCGTACAGCATACGTATAGCCTACGTAATCGTACGATACTTGTACGGTGTTTGTACGTTCTTTCATCGTGATAAACGTATAAACTTGTCGTTTTACATGATTGGTTCCTAATATAGCTTGTTTTGGGCATACATAATGTTCCAATACATCAAAATATAATAGGTGTTTTGTTGTTTTTTTTGTTTTAGAACATAGTCGATATTTAATTATTATTAATAATTACTATATTTGCAAAAAAATAATGTTAAACATAAATATAAAACTAATGAAAAAAACATTCTTTTATGTGATGATGGCTGCTACAGCTCTCTTCACCACCACGATGACCTCGTGCAGCGATGATGATGATGACAAGAAAAACAACGAGACCGAGGAGGCAATGATTGATGACATCAACCAAAGCATTCTGAACAACTTTGTAGTGCTGGATGATGACAACAATCTGGCTCGCAGGGGTATGTATGGTTGCGTCAAGGATGCTGCAGATAGTACATCGTTCATCTGCCAGGTAGCTGATGCTGCAGCTGCTGTGACTTTCTTCAACGAACTGATGCCCGATACATTGGTCAATAAGGTTGTTGTAAATGGTCAGAAGCGTACCCTCAGTTACACCCAGGAGGGCAAGCAGTACACCATGACCTACGCTCCTGCCACTGATGAGAATATTGCCACCATCACCCTACCTAACGTGGATGGCTATAATAAGTATGCACGTACTGTTCAATTGCGTGACCATGTAAGCAACAACGCCATGACTAAGGACCAATTCCAAGAACAATATGTTGTGGGATGGACGTATAGTTTGAGCGGCGTGGAGATGCCTGTTACTAACAACAACAATGAAGAAACAAGACTCTATTACACTAAAACTGAAAATTATTTGGTAGAAGATGCTCGTAGCCCACAATTCATCTGCTTCAAGAACGATGGTAATATTGCCTATTTCGCTTACTTCCCCTCTTTCGCTGGTTTAAAGGACCGCACAGATTTTGTAATTGACAAATATCTGTACATAGACGGCTATAGTAAAGATGAGTATAATGTGAATTATCGTCTGTACCCTTGTCACACACTCAGCACCGACGAGTGCTACCTCGGATCGAAGAATGGTGGCTATAATGCCTGTCTGCCCACTCCCAAGGAACTCAAGTTGTTTCAGAATGAATTGGAACATTTGTATGATAGATTCATAGAAATCAACCCCGACCTTGAAGATAAGAAAAACAATGTTGAAGAACCCGGATATTTGAAGACAATCTTTGGAAATACCGGTGGCATGAATAACTATATGTTCGCCACCAACGAGACCAAGAACGGCATGTTTATCCGCAAGCAGGTGAAGTATCTGAAGATGATCACTGGCGCCGATGACGATGTCGTATGGGACAACCAAGGTTTCGGTTGGGCAGAGAAACATCACAACGTATACCTGAATGCGATGTATATCACCTACGTGGTAAATATGTAATATCTGGGGTGAATTGAAATCGCATCGTAACATACGCAAACTCATTCTCAGCCCCATTCTGAACGCAGAGAGGTTAGGAAGACACGTAAAAAGCATTGCTCTGTGCCTGGCATTCTGCTTGGTACAGAGTATGTTTGTTTCATGCGGTAACGACAACATAACACCTCAACAGGCACAGTCAGTAACGGTATATGCCATTGTGCCCAGCTATATGGTAGGCGACGAGAGCGAAGGCAGCGAAATCATACGCACCATTTACTTCCAGGAAGTGGAACAAGGCAACCTCGACATATCCATCATGGCGGAAGATGTGTATGAGAACAAGCAACTGACTTCAGGAGAGTATGACAAAGAAACCGACACCATCAATGATACCTATGCCAAAACCATCGAAATGGTATTGGGGGAAGTAGTTCTGGACAGTCATAGTCATGCCATACTGGTAGGTCCGGCTGCCGGGAAACAGGTCGAAAAGTACTTTGCTGACAAGAAACAAGATTACACACAGGAAAAGGCAGACAGTCTGCGAGAACGTATAGTGGTGATGAACTGCGACTCACTGGATGCACCTGTCAGCACCACTTACATCAGTCTGTATGCTGTCAGTTATCTGGCAGGCACTATGGCCACGCTGTTCTCAGACTATGCTGTCGTCACGATACCCTATCTGGGACATCCCGTTTCCGACAGTGGATTGGCAGGTTTCTGGCATGGATTCATACAAGAGGCCAAAGATGAAGACATGGACTTCTGTGATGACGAGGGCAATCTTGACCTCAGCTTCATCTATAACGGTATGGATTCAGAGACCTTGGTAAGTGATGATTCACCACTGGCATGCAACACCCTGGGCTGGAACGAGCGAGGATTCAACAACGGTATAGAGGCTTACATGGACCTCCTGGATATCAAGAACGAGAATATAAATTTCTTCTATCCTCTGGCGGGCATGTCCAACAATGGCATATACCTCTTTGGCCGACGTTACGCCGACGAGGTGTACATGAGTAGCATGGATCGCGATATGGCTACGTTCACATCGAACGTGGCATACGACATACATCGCCTGACATCAAGCCTTATTGCCCAGATCCTGTCACAATGGGCCCAACATGAACCACTGCAACTGAAACCAGTGTACACCATGAGGGATGGATTCTGCTATATCAGGTATATCCCAGCCTACGAAGACAACTACTCCCCCATGTTCGACTACTATCGCGATACAGCCATGGAGAGGGAAGAGAAATACATCCAGGCAAGGACGAATAGCCTGAAAAATGGAACACTATAAATAAACCTGGTTAATGAGACGTTACGTATACATACTGGCAATCGTGGCTTTAGCGCTGACAAGCCTGCTCTGTTCCTGCTCGGATGACGGGAACGGGACTGGCGTGTCTGCGCCTGAGACAGAAACGAACGAGCCTGTGGATACGATTGCGTGCAACATTGTCGTCATCATGCCGATGAACAACGACTACAGCAAGGCAGAATACGAGAGACTCATCAACGAGGTACAGACCACCATGAACAGTGTTGCACACAACTATGACCAGGCAATAAAGATAAACGTCAAAGAATGGCTAGACGAGGAAACGGCAGACATTGAGACGTACATGATGGAACATTACAGCGACAAGGACATCGATGCCTTTGTGGGACCCTGCCACGCGGCAAACGTTGACGTGGCTGCAGAAGTGTTGCAGATGGGATTCGGTACCAAACCCCTCATTTCACCAAAGTGCAGCAGTGAGGAAGTGATGCGTAAGTATGCCGACGAGAAAGGATTCCTGTGGTCGATGGTGGAAACGGACGTAACACAGACCAATATGCTGCTTCAAGTGGCCTCCAATTACAAGGCCAAGACGGTGTCGCTCCTGGCCAAGAACGACCTGTACGGACAGACCTTCATCAACTGGTTTGGATACTTTGCCCATGAGAAGGGCCTTGAAGTCAAGAAGGTGCTTGTCTACGATGACATGGAGGACCTGCAAGGCGAACTGGACAGACTGGCAGAGGATGAGGCAGAGGACCTGATAGTCTTTGCACTGGATGCTCTGGAAGAAAAACGATACGTACTGCAGAACCTCCAGGAGTGGGAGGATGGACGTAAGATGCTCTTCACCGACAGTTTCTATGAGAACGAATACTACGACGAACTGTCCAATCTGCAAAATGGCATTGAAGGCGTAAGTTTCTGTGCCAGCCCAAGTACGCTATATGCAGAGAAATACTACGCTACAAACCTGGAACGTGCCACATGGCAGCCCTTCTTCATGGACGCAGCGATGATGGCTTCACTGGCTAAACTGATGGCGGTGAACATGAAAACGGACAACCTGAACGACATGATACGACTGTTCACCAATGCAGAACTAAAGGACGATTTGGACAACATGACATCATCTGACATCATCAAGGTTTCGCTGCATCTGGCAATAGCATACTCCCAGAACCAGGGAGACAAGGATTATGACAACATCATACAGATACACGGTTTTAGTAACATGTGGTCGTATGATCCGAAAGTGTACACCACCCCAACCTCAAGTACCTACTGCCACTACAACATCACAGGGCCGGAGATAACCCCCATCTGCTACTATACGAGTGATGACAGAGGTGAGGTGTCGTGGTCGTGGGTGTCTATACTGGACTATGAGGAGGATAGCACCGAAGAGGTGCTGAGTCTGCCTAATGACCACTGGGCCGTAGTGGTAGGTTGCGGCACTGGATGGGACAGTTACCGTTTCCAGAGTGATGCACTGGCCTTTTATCACCTCCTGAAAGATCTGGGATATGATGATGACCACATCGTGCTGATTGAAGAGGGCGACATAGCCCAGAACAGCAAGAACCCCACTCCTGGCGTGATAGTGAACAGTACCATAGAGGATGCCGAAAACTTGTGGGAAGACGTGCAGATTGACTACCACATCAGCGACCTTACAGCACAGGACCTCACGGATATACTACTGGGCAACCAGAGTGAGAGGGTGCCAGAGGTGATACACAGTGGAAAGGACGACAACATCACCCTGTTCTGGGTAGGACACGGCGACCAACGCGAAGGTCTGATGCTGAGGGACAAAGTGTACTGGGACCAGGATGTCTTCAAAAACATCATAGATAAGGTTAATGCCAAGGGCAACTACCAAGCACTTATCAGCATCATGGATGCCTGCTTTGCAGGAGATATCTGCAAGAACCTGGACGGCAAAGAGGATCACATGCTGTTCATCACCTCATGTATGGAAGGTGAATACTCACATCCAGCAGAGTCCAAGGGTTCTACGTGGCTTAGCAATGCATTCAGCCAGAAACTCTTGCCCTATCTATATGGCGGAGAACATCGTGATGATGGCATGAGTAAGGTCCTGGTAGAAATCCGGAAGAGCGTGACCGGACAGCATGCTACGGTATACAATGCCAGCCGATTCTACAACCTGGGCAGAACCTCGCTCTGGTCGTATCTGATACTTAAACAGTAAATTACGAATTGTTGAATTGAAAAGATATCTATACATATTGATATGGCCACTGGTCCTGCTTTTGCTTGGTTGTGAGAAGGAGGCAATGGAAATCAGGAGAAGTCCTGGTACGGAAACCGATGTCAGCGATGACAGCACCACGACCCGACTCCTAACCAATGCCACTTACGAATTGGCAGCAGGCTACACCTATGACCCCACCTTGCAGATGGGAGCTGCAGTAGGCTATCAGATATTCAACATACAAGGTCTTGACAAGGCTCAGAGGCGTCTGGGAAGCAGTTACATCTGGGATGATAGTGATGCTGGCACTACTCAGGAGGTGGTAACGGCACATACACAAGAAGATCTGCGCACCGTCCTTCAGTTGTCTGGTTCGTTGGGACTGAGCCTGTATGGTACGAATGTCACGGTATCGGGTGGTTTCACTAAGGAAGACCTGGAAAGCCGTACCAAGGAATACGGACTAATGAGACTGAACACTACTTGCTTCAGTCGCGACATCCAATACGGCAACGTGGTGGCCGACTTTGAAAACCATCCTGCATTGGACCGTGAGGTGTTTACCCCCGTCTTTGCCGAGGAGAGGCGCGTACTACAGGCTTACAACAGCAACAATGATTATCAGGGCTTGCGCAACAAGGTTCACAATTTTCTACTGCGATGGGGATGCTGCTTCGTCTCGCATAGTGTGATGGGGTGCAGTCTGTACTATGAGGTGTCAGTAGACAAGAGTGTACTGAACAAAGAGGTGACCATCGATGCAGCTCTCCTGGCATCAGCAAGTAAGGTGCTTAGTGCTGGAGGGAGCATTGAAATGGATAATATATATGAAAAGATAGAAAATCACTATGAGTACCAACTGGAAGCCCGTGGAGGTGACGTCCAACTCATCAGTCTCATCCATACGGGTGGAGCCTTGACGAACGAGATGTTTCTGGCGTGGAGCAAAAGCCTGCACACATGCGAAGGGCAGTTGGCCGACAATGCCGTGTTGGTGAGTGTTCATCTGGTCAGTATGGCACAACTCTTCACCGACAAGGTTAGCAACGAGATGCAACGCCAGATAGACAATTGGCCCAATTACTGAGATTAAACAAACAAATATTTATAAACACTTTAATTATTACAATCATGAGAAAGTATTTTTTTGCTGCTATTGCAGCTGCCACTGCTCTTGGTTTTAGCAGTTGTAGAAATGATGAACTCGTCATTGATGAACCTATTAACAGCGAGGCTGAAATCGGTAGCATCAAGGATCTCTACACCTTTACCGACGAGAAGGGTAATGAAATTCAGAACGTAGGTGGTTCCTTTGGTACCTACTACATGCACATTAACACCGATGGTGCATGGAAACTGAGCACAGATGACGTGTTCGTGACACTGACCAAGACACATGGTGTGGGCAAGAACATCGTACCTGTCTATTTCGCCGAGAACTGGCAGGGCGAGGATCGTAACGGTAAGATCAAGATTCAGGTTGAAAATCAGGCAAAAACCCGTTCTACTGACACATCTGTTGACTCGACTATCATCAAGCAGTACATGGGCTACTCCATCAGTGATCTGGAGAATCGTATCTCAAGTAATATCGCTACCGGTTATGGCTATCGCTTCGAAAGCTCTACTCTGGTCATGAACCCCACCATCGAAATCTTCAACATGGTCAACGTTGTTAAGGATGGTCGATATGTGCGTGATGATAACTATCCCTCTGCATACGAGACTCGCTACTCGTCATCAACCCGTGACAGCCTGAACCAGCAGATCTCTGGTAGTGGTCACATCAATGCAAAGTGGGGTGGTTTCAAACTGGGTATCAATGGTGGTGCTAACATTGGCAGTACCGAGGACGAAAAGAACGAGTATGCAGCCATGCATGCTTCACGTACCTATTTCACACGCCAGATTGAGTGGGCAAACGCTTTGGCTGATCATGGCACCGAGAACCAGGTACTCTCTTCTGGTTTCGTCTATCTGCGCGAACGTCTTACCAAGGAAATCAAAGAAGTTGATGCAAGCAGCCTGGATGAGGAAGTAAAGCGCAAGAAGATCAACGGTATTGTTAGCGACTTCGTGGAGAGTGTTGGTAGCGTATTCGTGAGCAAGAGCTCTGTAGGTGCTTCATTCGACTACATCATGGCTGTCGACAAGACATTCCTTAACGATTCTATCACTGCTCGTGCTACCTTGGATCTGGGTTATAGCAAGAAGGTGAAGAACGAGGAAGAGGAAGAAGAGAAAGCAAAGAAGGACAGTATCAATAGTGCCAACGGTACAGTTGATGGTACTTTCTCAAGATTGACAGAGAAGGCTTACGAGCGTAGTTCAGCTGAAATCTCAGTCTTTGGCGGTGACGTTGACAAGGTTAGTATCCTGGCTCGTGGCGGTTCTCTTGACATGAGCACCTTCCAGGCATGGTTGCAGAGCGTAAAGCCCGAGAACTGTGTTGTATCTGATATGCAGTTTGTAAGCATCCAGGTACTCATCGAGGATGTTGACGTTCGTCGCTACGTGCGCAACTACATCGAGCGTGCTGACTGCATGAAGGACGAATAACAAGTAAGTAACCAACGGGGCTTTTTGGCCCCTTAAAATTCCATTCTATGAGTATATCCCAAATCAAGGATAGTTGGAGTGGGCTTCTGCTGGCCCTCGCTGCTGCAGTCTTAACGGGCTGTAGCAGTGAGTTGCTGACAGTAGATGAATTGGATCTGGCGAGTGTAGAGGCAAAACTGCTGGTAGATGCCAATGGTAATCCCATCAGCAATATGCCTGCCAAAGGTCAGACATACTACGTGAACATCACTACACCCGGACACTGGCGATTAGATACCGACAACAGTATCCTGCAACCAGAAAGGATCGAAGGAGATGGACCGCAGCAAGTGGTTGTCTGCGCCTTTGAGAACTGGGGACAGGAACGCGAGAGTGGACTGACCCTGACCACTGACCTTGACAACGACGGAGAGGCAGAGACACGTCAGCGACATAAAGTGAAACAGACCTACAACCAGGAGTTGGCAACCGTATCGAAGATCATGAGTTCGAACAAAGGAGCTGGTTACAGTTACATCCCCAACACGAACTACTGTCTGGGAGCCAACATGGAGTTGTTCAATCTGGCCACTTTGGACTCGCTGCAACGTCACGATGGAACCTTCTTGCTCATTATGGATGATCTATATCCTGGGTGCAAGCAGGAAATCATTACGGCCGAGTCGTCAGAGGAGTTGCAGAACAAACTGGCCATCAATGCCAGTCTTGGACTTGACTTCAGTAAGGTCAAGGTCAAGGTGGATGGCAGCTACGGTCGGACAGAGAGCAACGATGACAAACATGTATATGGAATGTCGCGTCTGAAAGCCTCAACCTTCACCCGTGAAATCAACTACATGAACGTTGTAGCCATTGCTGAGGAGAAGGAAGAATACCGTGACCTGCTGTATGCACCCGGTTTCCGCAAATACCTTAACAAGTACATCTCTGATGTCAAAAGTGCTAAGACAAGCATCAAAGATAAACAACAGTTGCAGGCCCGGCTTGATACACTTTCGAAATACTTCGTACAAGTGTGTGGACCATGCTTTATCAACAAGAGCATGATGGGTTGCTCTCTGGATTACGAGATGTGCATCGAGAAATCAGCTTTGACCGACTCTCTGACCGTTGCAGGTTCTCTGGAAATTGGTCTCAGTTTCGCCGTTAGCAATATCGACATTAAGGGTAAAGGTTCCTATGAGCGTGACTCTGTAACGGTGAAAAACCACTCCACGCATAAGATTTCAATTCGTGGCGGTGACGTGACAAAGGTAAGTATCATTGCTACAGGCGTAAAACTCAGCGATGAGCAGGTGCTCGAATGGCAAACCACCATCAAGCCAGAGAACTGTGTCATGATGGATATGAACCTTGTGCCCATCTATGCCATTATCTTTGACAATGATGCACGCGACGTGCTCAGTGAGTATATTAACAGGCTTCTCCAAGAAGAAGACGAAGAAACAGATAATAAGGTTAGACCATTATGAACCTTAAGAAAACTATCACATCCCTGCTCATGTGCCCGTTCCTCCTTGGACTGGGTGCATGCAGCAGTGATGATATCGACCCCAATGTAAAACCGGATAATCAGACATCACACCTTATATATAATATAGCAGTGGTGTACTCGACTGGTGGACTAGGCGACATGGGGTTCTCGGACGAGATTTATGACGGCATCTGCCAGTTGGAAATGGAAAGAGGAGACAGCATCCAACTGTCTCAGTACTTTCCTGAAGACCGCGAGGATGCCCTATGGTATATAGACCTCTTTTTGGATCCCGAAAATCAGGAGTCAGACAGCAACGTTCGCAATCTGCTAATCCTGGCTGATGGAACCTATGGCGATCTACTGACAGCATCCAAATACTGGAAGAACAACCAGCAGTGGGACGTATTGTTGTTGGATGCCCCCACACAACTCCCACAGGAACTGCAGCAAAGTTCCAAGGTTTATGCTCCCACCTTCTCCTACTATGGTGCGGCATACCAGGCTGCTCTCATAGCATATCAGCATTACAAGGAACTCTGCGACATTTATGGTGATGACGTAGAAGATTCCGACACGCCCTTCCAACCTGCCGTAGTTATGGCAAATGACCAGGACGAACCAATACTGAATACCCTGCAAGGCCTACGTGATGGATTTGCTGCAAACAGCAGGGCACTAGCCGACAGTTGCATTACCTACCTTGCAAATAAGGCAGGCGAGGGATACAACCTGCCTGACAGCGCTTTTAGCGCAACCTATAAACTATGGAAGCAGGGTGCCACCACGATGTACCCACTATGTGGAGGCAGCGCCATCGGCATGTATCGTTTCAGCCGTATGGAGCATGCACAGATGGAAGGAGGCGGCTATTTGTTCGATTACTGCGGCATTGATGCCGACCGTACCTATAGTAGCAATCAATGCACCATTTCACTAAAGAAAAACATATCATCATATCTGCAGAACTTCCATAACCTGTGGATGAACACCCCCTCTGCCCTGACACATCACGAGATCTTCGGGCTTGACTCCGAATACATCGAACTCATCTCGCGCTATAAACTTGACATGATGGAACAGTTGAAGGAAAAAGCGATTGAAGCAGAGAAGAAATACTTGAAAAAATAACGACCATGCGATATTCACACACCATAATCAAACAAATAAGCCTATTGGCTTGTACAATGTGCATGTTGTTCACGACTGGCTGTTCCGATGATGTAGTCCCTTCAGCAGCACCCGAACAACCGGAAGAGGATTTAGGTACCATAGCCATCATTATGCCTATGAATAGCGCGCAGGGACCTCTATGGAAACGCACGGCCAACTGGGCACTCACAAACTTCCGTGAGGCACAGGCCGGTGACTCTGTACTGTACAGACCTACTGTGGAATGGTATGACGAGGACGAGGTTGACATAGACTCATTGGTGCTTGCCCTGGGAGATCGCTCGGAGGTAAAGGCCGTGATTGGTCCCTACAGTGACTCGAACATCCTGAAGGCAGCCCGTGCCATGTATTCGTCACGCAAACTAATGGTAGCCCCAGTCTGTACCAGTGCCGAGGTGGCACGTATGTATGCCGGCAAGGGTTATTTCTGGAGTCTTTCTGAGTCGAACATTACTCAGTGCGAGATGCTGCTCAACGAGGCACGCAATCGTATGGCTCGTAGCGTTTCGCTCGTAGCACCCAGCACCACCTATGGCCAGACGTTTATTGACTGGTTCGGTTTTCAGGCTTCAGAAATGGGGCTGGATGTAAAAGGCGTATATCTATACACCGAGAGCGGGGAGAACCTTAGCACCGAGCAACTGAGCAGCAAGGCCGTCAGTACCCTTCGCCAGGCTCGCATGGAAGTGGGCGAAAATGATTATGACGTAATTATATCCGTACCCGAGAATGTGGATGTAGCCAATGCCATGCTCAAATGCATATCCGAGATGGAAACATGTACCGACGACGGACAGCTAATGCCTGGTTATGCAGAATATCTTTTCAGCGACATAGCCTATTCAGATGCCTTGGTCGTCGATGCTGACATGAACGTCGAGGGTTTTGCTCCTGCTGCAGACCCCTCAACAGGTTTCACCAAGGCCTACGAGGCTTGCTACGGTCAGTTGCCCGCCAACGGAGAACCACAGTTGTATGATGCCATCATCCTCACCTCTGCAGCCCTGTACGAACAATGTATGGGCAAGTCTGCTACCACCGAGGAAGCTTTCAGTAAGTTGGTCACCTCATCCCTTCAGGAAACTGACCGTACACAGCTTGCAGGGTGGCGCAAAGAGATTATACGTTTCATACTACATGAGATAAAAGACGATCTCTATTTCGACCTGAGTGGAGCCAGCGGTACACTCAACTTTGACATCAGCCTACAATCATCGGTGTTGAACAGTGTCTACGTACACTGGACATACGCCGGAGAGAAAGGGCTGCGCGCTATCGAATACGTCAGTGCCAATGGAAGTTACCGTAGCAGCAGTCTGTCTCAGGCCTGGGACTGGGAGGCACATGAGATGCAAACCTTCATAGATGGTGGTACCACCCAGGAACGTGAGCGAACAGGCAATTATGCCATCTTGGTGGCCACAAGCGAGACATGGGAGAACTATCGCCATCAAGCCGACGTGCTGAACATGTACCACATGCTTTTGGAACAGGGATATACTGATGACCACATACTCCTTATTATGGAGGACGACATAGCATATGCCAAAGCGAACCCCACACCAGGTTCAGTGAAACGCTATGACGGAGTGGAGCTGTATGCCGACATTTTCCCCTCTGACGGGTCAGGTAAAGCGCATATTGACGGTCATCCCTCGGAAATGAGTGTAGAACAGTTCAAACAAAAGGTTCTGGACATGGGTACAGGTCCTGGCGATGATATTTTCGTGTTCTGGAGTGGACATGGCGCACCCAAATCACTCTGTTGGGCCAGCAATTCCGTGCGTGACGGAATGACCTATGACCGCATGGCCGATCTGCTGCGGAAGATGTACGATGGCCAGAAGTACCGTAAGATGCTTTGGATGGTTGAGACTTGCTACTCCGGTAGTGTAGGTTGTGCCGCAGAGGATATTATCGTTAACGTGGACGGCAAAGAACAAAAGGGCGTACCCGATGTGCTATTCATTACGGCAGCTAATGCTAACGAGCCCAGCAAGGCCGACTGTTGGGACGAGGTACTGCGCACCTCCCTATGTGACCGTTTCTCACGACTGCTGACTGAGGCCTTGCGTGACAATCCCAATATCTTGTACCGTGAGTTGTACACGCGCCTCGTTAGAGGCACGAACGGTTCGCACGTAAGCATCTTCAACCAGGAGAACTATGACAACCTCTACTCCAAGGGCCCCAAGGAGTACCTCAATCCAAAGCAAAAATAAGGAGAAAATCTCTAGGTTTGTCAGAAAACGGGCATGAGTATAAAACGACAAGATACCGCCTCTACGATGAGAGGAGCAGGACGCTTATGGATGCTGTTCCTCTTTTGTGCCATCTTCATTGTTGGAGGTGCGATAATGTCGTCATGTCATCATCATGTCGATGAGATAGAACCAGACCCTGAGCCCGACCCTGTGACAGGAGCATGTGGACATGTGCTTTCAATCACGCTTCCTCAGAAGAATTTTACACTGACCAAGGACGCAGGCAGTTCACAGTTTTTCGTCATGGCAGAGCCAAACGAGGATGGAGCCTGCAAATGGACCGTCAGCATAGACTCTATAGGTGCTAAATGGCTGCACCTTGATGTTACGGAAGGTACTGGCGATATGATTGTCCCTTTTAGCTACGATGAAAACACCGGCACAATAAAACGTTCGGCACGCATCACCGTTACTGACACAGATGGTTCCGGCCTTGAACGTCAGTTGCTTATCCGTCAGTCCATCGAGACAAACTCCACCATGACAGGTACGATGGAGGCCAAGCACGGTATGGGTTATGGCTATGACATCTCCGGTTATTACTCCAGTGACCAGAGCTATGGCATGAAACCCATTATCGACTACAGCAAAGCAGTAAAGTTGGAGAAGAACAGAGGTATCAGCATCATCACCGAGGATTACCGGCACTATGAAGAGGTTGTCACCTCCTCTGGCAACACCTATACCGAGCTGGCCAATGAGTTGACCAGTAATATCAAGACAGGTGGAAAATTCGGTTTCGGCACCACCAAGGAAATCAAGAATTTCAGTAGAACTAAGAAGCGCAACAACCAGATAGCCATGTATGTCAGGCTGAACGAGGTCGTTTCATCCCGTTCTGTGGATATGGGTTCTGTCAAGGCATTGATGGACGAGGATCCCAAACTCATCCTCAATGACAACTTCATCAAGGATCTTAACACCCTGAGCACTGACGCAGATTACATGCGTTTTATTATGACCTATGGTACACATTTTATAGTCAGTGCTGGTCTGGGCGGCAGTCTGTCTATACGTGCCTTGGCTGACCGTGATTCGATTTTTACGCATAAGGAAATCACCAGCAAGGCGGTCAGGAAGTTTCTGTTCATCAAGGGAACACCCACCGAGCAAACCGAACAGATAGATAATGTCTGGGGTAATCTGAATGTAACCTACACGGCACAGATTGAGGGGGGGAGTACCCAGCACAGGGACCAGATCCTGAGCACCGTGCAGAGCCAGGGTACTATCAACACCAGCTTGATTCATGAGTGGCAGAAAGACTTTCTGAACGATGACGGAACACTCAATGCCGACAATATATCACTGGTCGATAGGCGCCTTATTCCCTTGTACGAACTAGTACCCTCTGCCGAGAAGCAAACCAAGTTGCGAGAGATGATCATCAGTTACCTCAAGCTCTCAAACACCACTTGTGCCGAAATAAATGAGGACGAGGGATTCCTTAATTTCAGTTCAGATGACCTTTCGGGTATTCAGGACACCACCTACCTCACCTTTGGCATGTACAACGAGACTTCCACCTTCATGGTGGCAAGGGAATATGTGTCTGCCGTACGCGAGGATCAAACCGTACTGGTAGCCTATCCTATGGTAAATGGGCGCCCTTTCCTTGATAGCGGTTTGTTCCTTGGCGACAAGGATCACCGTCCAGGGCAGATACGCTGGTATCAGGATGGAGCCACCTATACACCTGATGATTCTATCTGCTGCACCGACTCACGCTTTGCCCACCTCTTTGACCAGAATGGCAGGTTACGTCGCATCTACTACTATTTCCACGACGTGCACATTCTCCCCTCAGAGAACATCCAGACCTTCACTAGCGAGAGTCTTCCCTTCAAGACGGGAAACATGGGAAACTATGTCAAGATTGGACGTCTCTACTGGATGCGAGTTCCCAGCGAGGTGCCCTTGAAGGAACGTATTGCCCGCGATGATTACAGACGTCAGAAGTACTTTCTCACCTACACCCAATATCTCGACATGACCCGGCTGCCCAGTTGGGATGACTTTAAGCATCTGCTCAAGGTAGCCCCATACGAGAAGTTCCACATTAGTGATGAGGAGTTGGATTTCACCCGCTATTCCATGGTCGGCATCCATTGGCTGCCTGGATACTATTACACGGGTAGCAAAGCCATCATGAGCAAGAGCGAGATAAACGAATACTACTACATGCCCACCAACCATAACGGTGAATTACGCCTCACGTTCCTGTCTCCCTCCGGGGCAGCCCCCTGCTATCCGCTCAGTTTCTTTGTAAGCGATGACACCTATGACAGAATTGGCTATGCTCCCATCTACATCATGAGGATCCCCAAGCCCTAACAAGACAAGATGAAGATAAAAGACCATATAACAAGACTGCTATACATGGTTGTCATACTGGCATCAACTAGTTGCAGCCACGATGACATTGAACCCAGCACAGAGAGCAGTGAGGTGCAGGCGGAACAGCAGCACCAGGCGCAGGGTAATACCTATACAGAGGACTTGCTTCGCTCCTATGGTGTTGGTTACGGCTATGAGGGTACCGAGACGTACACTGACTACAACAGCGTTCGCGATGTAGTCATTGATATCACCAAGCTCCAGCAATATGAGAAGGAGAAGGGTGTGCAGGTCTTCTCAGACAATCTCAAACCCACCATCTCAATGAAGGTTATCAAGGGTTACGACTCGGAACAGTTGGCCAAGGCACTAAGTGGCAGTGCAGGTGTCAATCTCGACGTCTCCGTCTTCACTGCAGAGGTGAAAGCCAACTATGCCAGTAACGACCTGAAGCGGCGTGAATACTCCTTCTGTACCGTCTACAACAAGTGCACCCTTGTCTCGCGCCATTGCGACCCTCGTTTCATTCGAGGTATTGCTGAAACCAACCCCGAGGTGTTGAGCTACGGTTTCCGCAGCATCATCACCCGTATCAAGAATGCCACAGACAATCCAACACGCCAGTCCCTCATCCTCGAATTGATCAAGAATTACGGCACCTTCTTTGTCTATGAGGCAGATCTTGGAGGGCGTCTCTCCTATGCCTCCACCTACGAGCGTAAGTCGCTAAGCTCCGACGAAGCACTGTCATACACCGCTAAGCTCGATTTTTGCAAGATCATGGGCGTAGAGGTAAGCGAAGGATCTAAGATAGACTACGAACAGACACAGACTTGCCACAGCTATAGTCTGAAGGCCATGGGTGGCGATGTCAGGATCTGCTCCTCGATACTCCGTGACTACAGCACCGAGAGTCCCTCAGAAGCTATCTCCCAGAAGGATATGGTCGACCAGTGGTACAAATCCATCAAGTTCGACCCATCTTCAAAGGAGAATACCAACGTTGAACTCATCGACTTCAAGTTGTGCCCCATCTACGAACTCATTCCCGACAAGGAGGTGCGCGAAGCTGTGGCCGAACGTTTTGGAACCTATCTTCAGGTAGCCTATGACGGATTGCCACGTGTACAGTACAAGATTTACAACGCCTTTAACATTGGCAGGGTCACAGACCTCCCCAGCAGAAGGTTCTATCAAGTCTATGACCCCGTCACCGAGGACCCTATTATGGAGGGAGGATTGGAGATTGTCAGGTATAATGGCCACAGATACCGGTTGTCCACCGTTTATCCCATAATCGAAGGTTATCCCAAGAATGAAGGCCTTGCTGTTTGTTTGGAGAAGGACGGTACGCCCCTTGATTCGCTCTATATCATCCAGTGGCTACCCAGGAATGGCAATACCACAGCCACCCTTGTCCTTACTCCTGTCCGTCAGAGCACCGACCTTGGCACCATCTATTACAATGATGGCACACTAGGTCTGAAGGCCAATGCAGATCAGGAATACACCTACATTGACGAAAGTGACCCCAAGCAGTTGAACCTGAGCCCCACGCTGTTCATCTACAACCAGTATGTTCAGGTCAGTGATATCTGCCGTGTCGGACCATGGATGATAGCCATCCTGCAGAGGATAAGTACAAACAAGAGCGACGCCAACTACGACCAGCGCATCCTGGCCGACATACCCCAAGGATGGCATACCATGAGCAAGGATCACCCCATGCTTACTGGAACCACAGGAGGGCCTGATGACATGGCTCTTACCAATGTAAATATCTTTTATGATGCTTTCCGTGAGCTTATGTGCAAGACTCATGACAGCGATTATTCCTACGGGTTCTACACTACTCAAGAACATGAGAACAGTATCCCTACTTTCAACCTCGAAGGTATGCTGTACAGAGGAACGTACAATGATGATCGCTATGACAATTTCAAAGTTCAAACCGACTTCACCTATCTTAACTCCGCCTACTCCTTCCTTTTCCCAGTCATTTACCGAGGCCTTTGATTTTCCAAATAACCCACCATCCAGCACTAGTGACTTTCTATAAAATGGAACCTCTCC
>DCIS01000185.1:17197-17336 GCA_002317475.1 Prevotellaceae bacterium UBA1720
GTAGCAGGAAACACAGGAGCACAGACCCTGAAGATGAACCATCAGGTGGTTCGCATTGACGCTTACGAGGCTTCAACCTCCGTCAACCTTGTTGTGGTAAAACCAGAGCAGCAACTCGACTTACTCGACCCTTCTGCCT
>DCIS01000142.1 GCA_002317475.1 Prevotellaceae bacterium UBA1720
AGCCCTTGGCATCCTCGCTGGTCCATGCCTTTGCCGTTTCTCCATATTCGCCGAGCTTGTTCTTCACGAGGTCATTGGGAGAGTCAACACCGACAGTCTCGAAACCGAGAGGACGAAGTTGCAAGGTTACCTCTCCGGTGACATTGCGCTGAGATGATGACAGCATAGCCTCGATATCGGGCATTACGGGTTCTAGATACTGACTCTCGTGCAGGAACATGCCATACCAGTTGCTAACCTGGTCCTTCCAATACTGCTGCCACTTGCTCAGGGTGTATTTCTCCAGGAAGCGGTGAGCACCGATGATCAGCATGGGGGCAGCAGCCTCGAAGCCTACACGACCCTTGATGCCGATGATGGTGTCACCCACGTGGCAGTCACGGCCGATACCGTATGCAGCGCCAATCTCCTCGACGGCCTGGATTGCCTTGATCTTATCGTCGTATTTTACACCGTTTACTGAGCAGATCTCTCCCTTCTCAAAACCAATCTTCAGGGTCTCAGGACCTTCCTTGGTGACATGCTTCAGGTATGCCGTCTCGGGTAGACCCTGTTTGCTGTCGAGAATCTCTCCGCCACAGATAGAGGTTCCCCAAAGACCTACGTTGTATGAATACTTCAGTTTGGTAAAGTCAGCAAAATAACCGTTTGCATTCAGGTAATCAACCTCCTCCTGACGAGAAAGGTTACGATCGCGAGTAAGGGTGATGATCTCTACACCAGGAGCCATGACCAGGAAGGTCATGTCAAAACGAATCTGGTCATTACCTGCACCTGTTGAACCGTGAGCGATAGCATCAGCACCAATCTCCTTGGCGTAGCGAGCAATGGCCAGTGCCTGGAAGATACGCTCGGAACTGACAGAGATAGGGTAGCAGTTGTTGCGTAGAACATTGCCATAGACCATATACTTCAGAGACTTCTCGTAGTACTCCTGAGTAACGTCAAGGGTCACATATTTGACAGCTCCCAACTTGTATGCGTTCTCCTCGTTAGTCTTCAGCTGCTCAGCGCTGAAACCACCGGTGTTGGCACATGCGGCATACACTTCATAACCCATCTCTTTTGTCAGATACATCACATTGTAGCTTGTATCCAGGCCGCCACTGAAGGCGACTACAACTTTTTTCTTTTCCATAAAGCCTAACCAAGCCTTCTTCTGCAGGCAAGCTGCGAAGCATCTGTCTTCGCCAGCTGAGCGCCCAAAGGGAAGGATGTTTTATACATTTTGTTATTGATTTCTTAACTTATAATATTAACCTAAACAAGACTTGCTAAAAGATAGTCTGCATTGAATATATGCCAACTATTTCTTTCAAACATCCTTCCCTTTGGGCGCTCAGCTGGCGAAGACAGATGCTTCGCAGCTTGCCTGCAGAAGAAGGCTTGGTTAGGCTTACTCTATCCCTCTCAATACGAGAGTCTTCATGACGTCCTTGATGACTTCCAGGCTGGTGGGTTCGCCATGATGCTTTTCAGGATCCCATAGCATACCTGTGCATACGCAGAACTTTCGTTGCTTCAATTCCAGGATGTCGTGATTACAGCATCCCTGGCAACCTCTCCAGAAAGCCTCATCGTCAGTCAACTGATTGAAACTAACGGGAACGTACCCCAGCTGGGTGTTCATTTTCATTACAGCATCACCACTGGTCAGGCTGAAGATCTTGGCTTGAGGCCAGCGTACACGAGCCAGCGTGAATGTGTAATCCTTGATACGTTTTGCTACGCCCATGCCTTGATAGTCGGGATGAACGATGAGTCCGCTTGTGGTGACATAATGCTTGTCACCCCAGGTCTCGATGTAACTGAAGCCTGCAAACTTATCGCCGTCAAGTGCCAGTACGGCCTTGCCTTCTTTCATTTTGGTGGCAACATACTCGTGTGTACGTTCTGCAATACCGGTGCCACGCCTCTTAGCTGCTTCACGAATGGTTTGCAGGATGGTGTCGACATAGCACTCATGTTTGGCGTCAGCCACCATCACCTTGATATCTTTGTTCTCTATTTCTTCCATCTTCGTTTGTTTCCTTACTCTCTAAATAAGCGGTCATTTTACTTGCCTACTTACCCTAATCTAATCAGACTGATCAAGTCTAGTATCCTGTTTTTCTCCACATCAGGTTCCAGGACCATGAATACGGTGTCGTCTCCAGCGATGGTGCCCAGGATTTCGGGGATATTTGCATTGTCAATGTCATAGGCGACATGGGCAGCATGTCCCGGTGGAGTATGGATGACACCCATGTTTCCACTAAATCTTACCTCAGTGATACCTATACGGTTGAGGCGGTTTACGGTGACATGTGTGTCACTTATTTTGGAATATTGTTGTGGGCTGGGCAACATGTAGAATGCTTTGCCCTCTTCATTGATGCCCTTCAAGATGCGTAGTTGCTTTAGGTCGCGCACCAATGTGGATTGGCTGGTTCTGTAGCCTGCGATGTCCAGTTGCTTTATCAGTTCCTCCTGCGTGGTAATTTCCATGCTCGAGACAAGCATCTTGATTATTTCCCGTCTGCTGCTTTTCTTTACGTTCTGATTGTACCTTACCATCTGTTTGTGTTCTTGCTGTTCATGGAATGCAGCACAAGGCCCATTCGTAATCTTTTTACGTTGCAAAATTAATAAAACATTCTCATTATTCGCAATATTCATTGATTTTTTTAATTAAAACCCCCGAAAATATTCAAAAATAGGGCCAAAAATAGAATAAATATTCGTTTTTAGTGGAAAAAAGTGAAGATGAAGGAGTTGGACAACTGCTTATCTTATACAGTTAACGACCAGTTTGTAGAGAATGTTGTTTCACCACGTTGAGATAACGTAGTTTACACGTACAAACAACGTACAAACAACGTACAAACAACGTACAAACAACGTACAAACAACGTACGTTTACGTAGGCTATACGTAGGCNNCGTAGGCTGTACGGTGTCTGTACGGTGTTTTAACGTGAAAAAGTCCGAGAAAACATGAATTATTTCACATAAACCTTATAGGTGTCGCACTTTCCGTTTTGGATGAACTTAATGAAATATACGCCAGGACGAAGATTTCGCGGGAGGGTATAGCTGTTGCCCTGCAGAGGTGCCTCGTCACACACAATGCCGGAGAGACCGAGCATGCTGACGGTTACATCACGGGAAGAGATACCCTCGGCAAGCTGGACGGTGATGGGCATGCCTGCCTTCATGTAACCCGTCATGAGGCGCACCCCATTTTGTCCTGGGTAATATTCTGACGTAGTCTGCGTGATACTACGAATGCCTGTTTCCTTCTCCTTATTATCACGAGCCTCAGTCTCGTTGTAGTTGGCATCAGTGATGGTACTCTCGTTGAGGCTCCACTTGCAGTACAGGTCGGCTATCTGGAGGGCCCCTTCGCCGAGGCGTAGGCGGTAATCCCAGTGTTTCTTGCGCTGAGCCTCGTTGTCGTCGTTGGTGTAGATGTAATCGGTGTTACATACCACACAGAAGATGACATTGTTTGCAGGACGGTCAGTAAGGTCAATCTGCATCTTGCCACATTGTACGGGTTGGCTGTAGTAGTTCTTGCCACCCTTTGTGACAAAGCACAGCTGTGCACGCATCTCTGTATCCTCGGGCCGGAACTCCACAACTGCCTTACTTGACTTACTGTCCACATGGATGGGGATAATGTTGCAGCCCGACCATCCAGGATTGGTCAGTGTGTCTGGTGCCAACCAACCATCGTCAGAGTTCTTGGTGACACCCTGGTAGGGAGTGAGTTTGAAAGGAGCCACATCAATCCAATAGGGTTCCCATTCAGCCTTGACCGTAAGGCCGATATTGTCATTCATAATCTTACGATAGCCGGTCTTCCAACCACCGATATCGAATGTGGCCATACGTGAGCGATACTGCTGGATGAGTTGTCGCATGGTCTCCTCACCCAGGAGGGTACCAATAGACTTCAAGACATAATCCTTGCAGTTTCTCCAGATCCAGGGTATGGAACCCTTGCCACAGATCTCACCCAGGATGATGGGGAAGGAGTTGCCGTACTGGTTGCCACCCAGCAGATTTCGCCAGGTACAGATCTGCTGACTGCCATTATACATATTGACACCCTCGGCTGTGGGACCGCCAAACGAACCGTCCTGCAACCATCCCGAATAGCATTCAATAGGCATGAAAGGAGCCACCAGCGGACACGCATCAAGGAATCCGGGAGTGCCGTACTTGTTGTAACGCTCGGTATTCATGGCTGATTGCAGCCAGGTGTTTCCCGCCTCGTGGAACCAGGCAGACTTGGAACAGGCACCCAGATCGGCAAAGATGGCATGAATGCCTTCGTGTATCATCGCCTCGCGCTGATAGTCGCCATCGCTCCACTTCTTGTCGGCATCAGAACGGAAACGTGAGAAGGGATAGTAGGAAGCCCATACGCAGGCGTAGTTTCCTCCGTCAACGTATGTATTGCCTTGGTAACCACCCTTTTCCGTATTGGAGGTGTTGTCGTTGGCAAGACCCGAACCAAAGATGTACACGAACGACTTGTACCCGTCACGTGCACTCTTGTCGGGTGGCCATCCCATGTGGTCGCGGATGTAGGCGAAGTCGCTGTCGTACTTCTCGACCATGTTCTTTGCTGCCTCCATGGCCTTCTCCTGACCACCAACCTCTGCATTGAGATTGTCGC
>DCIS01000094.1 GCA_002317475.1 Prevotellaceae bacterium UBA1720
GTTTCGCCCAACTCATTCCAAAAGGCATGGACCAGCGAGGATGAAGACTCGAGAAAAGCTTCTGGCAAAGCCTATTGCGAAATATGCCCCTCATAAAGCGAAACTTAGGATCAGGATCACCTAACCCATCACCATGTCCTAAATAGAAAAGTCTGTCTGCAATTTCTACTGTTATCGGGTCATGATGCACTTTCATGCCACACTCCTTCTCAAAGTAATCCTTGCACCATATATCATGATTTCCAGTAAAAAAATGAACCTCCACACCCATATCAGTAAGCTCACTGATCTTACCTAAAATACGCGTGTATCCCTTGGGAACAACATAACGATATTCATACCAGAAATCGAAAATGTCACCTAAAAGATATATGGCAGAAGCCTTTCCCTTTATTTGGTCAAGAAAGCGCACTATCCTCCGCTCTTGCTGACGAGCATGAGGGATAGCAAGACTACCAAGATGAGCATCACTAAGAAAATATACATTCTTCATTGTGAGGTTGTAAACTATTACATGAATCCCAGTTCTACCTTAGCTTCCTCACTCATCATGTCCTTGTCCCACTCTGGTTCAAAGACAAGGTTGACATCTACACGCTTGAATGTTTCTATGCTTTCTAATTTCTGGCGTACATCCTCCACGATAAAGTCGGCAGCAGGACAGTTGGGGGCAGTAAGCGTCATGTCGACCTGAAGCCAATCCTCCTCATCATTGATCTCAATACGATAGATAAGGCCAAGATCGTAGATATTGACAGGTATCTCGGGATCATATACGGTGCGTAGCATCGCGATAACCTTTTCATTAAGTTCTATATTCATGCTAAATGATGTTTGTATCTATGCGATCAGACAAACTAGAATGTCAGAATCGGCATCTAACTATATCTTGCTATGATTGTAATAGGAATAATAATTATCATTACCGTCTGCAATGACCAGATGGTCAATAAGTTTCAGCCCAACTGTCCGGCAAGCTTCACGAAGGCGTGAGGTGAGGTCATCATCAGCCCTGCTCGGCTGGCAACTACCACTAGGATGATTGTGGGCCAGAGCAATCGATGTGGCTTGATGGAGCAAGGCATGACGTAACACTAAACGAACGTCGACACAAGCCTCTGTCAGTCCACCACGACTTACCACCTCGTGTCCCAATATCTCATGCTTGACATTAAGAAGCAAAACATGGCATTCTTCATGAGAGAGATCCATCAAGCGAGGACGGAAATACTCATAGATATCAGCAGAATCAGACACTTTGCTTCGCACGGGAGCTTCCTCCTTCATACGGCGCTTGCCCAGTTCACATGCCGCCATGATGGTTATCGCCTTCGCCGGACCTATTCCCTTGTACCGTCCATCTGTCAATTCTGCAATTGTCATACGTCCCAAGGTATTAAGACTCCCACCACAGTCAGCCATCAAGCGTCTCATCAGGTCTACAGCACTCTCCTCCGTATTACCACTGCCAATAAGAATGGCCAACAGTTCCGCCTCGGTAAGCGCACCGGGACCTCGCAACTCCATCTTTTCACGAGGACGGTCAGTGATAGCCCATTCCTTTATGCTAGTCTTCCCAAACATAACTCAGATTTACTTGTAAAATGTGTTTTCGAAGGCTTGCAACTCCTCATTTCTACCCATCACACAGCGCATCCACCAAGCACGAAGAAATCCAGTGCCGTAACCAATGAGCTGTACAAAAGCTGCTGGAACAGAAAGGACACCCACCTTTAGACTGCGATTACAGATAGTGGAGTCTATAGTTATCAACAGACAATAGAGTACGAGAGGGGCTAATGACAAGAAACAGAGCATCACACCAACTGACTGTGTCATGTGTACCTCGCCGCCAAATCCCACACTTTGGAGATATGGGGGTAGGATATACATACTCAAACCTAAAAGGAAAAGAAGCAGTAACCCTAATACTCCAACAGTAAAGACCATGGGGAGAAGATGCACCAATTTAAGACTGCCTGGATGACGCTTCATCAAATTGATACGTGCTATGCCACTGTTATGTACTTGACGGAAGAATTTCTTCATGTCCGTACGGCGCTTATGCCATACCCAGGCTTCAGGAAACAATCGACAAGAAGCACCACTGTCATAGATGCGAATGCTAAAGTCAATATCCTCACCGAAACGCATCTTGCTGAAACCACCTAGTTCTTTGTAGATCTTAGCACGTATACCCATATTAAATGAACGAGGGTAGAACTTTTTGTCCAGCTGTTTCTTACCACCTCGAATGCCTCCTGTAGTAAAGAAAGATGTCATGGAATAGTTGATGGCTTTCTGGACAGGGGTAAAACTGTCGTGTGCTCGGTCAGGTCCGCCAAAAGCATCAGCCGGTTTGCGCTGGATATCATCTTCTACGGCCTGAAGGTAACTAGGAGGAAGCACGCAGTCGCTATCCAACACTATCAGCCATTCACCTCGACTACGTTCAGCACCATAGTTTCGTGTCTGTCCTGGACCGGAATTAGGCTTTGAAAAGTACTGGATATCCAAACGATCACCATAGCGTTTCACCACATCCTCGCAGGGTGTCTGCGAGCCATCCTCAACCACCACAACCTCAAAATCCGTATAGGTCTGTTGGGTAAGGCTTTCCAGCAACTCATCTACCTCATCTGGGCGGTTGAAAACCGGTATTATTAATGAATACTTCATTACTAATTGTTCTTCTTATCCACAAAGGTAGACATTCTTTGACAATTGTCCAAAAAATACAAAGAAAAAGTGTGCCGTTAAGGGGTTGACAGCACACTGATCTTTATTAAAATGGTATTTATGAGTAACTTAGTCCGCATCCTGTAAGACGGGGAATTTCTTGCGGAAAGCATTGAGAGCATCAAGATCGATGTCTTGGGTTAACGTGCTCACCTCATTGTCGGGGCAAGCCTCTACCACACGTCCATACGGATCAACAAACTCCGTTCCACCACAGTAAACACAAGCCGGATCTGTCCCTACACGGTCAACTCCCAATACATAACATTGATTCTCAATGGCACGTGCTTTAAGCAACGTTCGCCAGGCCTCAATGCGAGGTGTGGGCCAGGAAGCCACATAGATGATGGCATCGTAAGCCTCCTCACCCTCGGCACTGTTGCGAGAGAAGCATGGGAAACGGAGGTCATAGCAGATTTGCAGCAAGAAACGTGCACCTCGCCAGTTGACGATCACTTTCTTATTACCAGGCGTATAACGCAGATGTTCGCCTCCGTAAGTAAATGGGTGTGCCTTATCATAGTATTCCACTTTACCGTCAGGTGTCACGAAATAGAACCGATTGCGGTAGGAACCATCCTCTGCATGAATAGCTATACTGCCTGCTATGGCTGCATCCATCTGCGTAGCCATTCGTTTCATCCACAATAAAGAGCGGCACTCCTCTCCCTCCTCAGCTATGCCAGCAGGTTCGGTGGCAAAACCTGTGCTCCACATCTCGGGCAACACATACAGGTCTGACTGGGGAGCCGCACATATCTGCTGCTCGCTGAGATGCTGATTCTCCATGGGGTCAGCCCAGACAATATCTTGTTGCAACAATGTAACTTTCATACCATTGATTATTGATGATCCTGCTGAAACTGTTTCATGCGCTCGTCCAACACCTCGTAGAGTTCATCCCTCATACGACTGGTACAAGCACGAACACCCTGTTGAAGTGAACCCGTGGTATCCAGATTGATAGAGCTTACTCCATAGTGGATAAGCTCCTTGACCAATTGAGAACCAGTCAGTCCAGGATAAGACAGAGAGAAGAAGAATCCATCACCTATCTCCTCATTCACATCACGAGGATAAGTTATCGTAAATCCATATTTGCAGAAGATAGCTTTCATCTTCTGTGCACGGATGGCATATTCGCGTGTATCCTCTACAAAGTTTATCTTCCCTTCGCAGGAAAGACGCAACATCTCAGCATATCCATACTGCGTGGTAGCCGTACAACCCGAAGTGATCATATACTGGATTGAGGCAATGAAGGTTGGACCAAACACTCCCGAATCGTGGTAGCGCTCAGCCAAGGCGGGGAAGTGGCGATCAAACAACTTATCACTAATACACACTAATGCCATGCGTTGCCCAGCATACGAGAAGATTTTACTTGACGAGAGCATCAGCAGATAGTTGTCGGTATAGCGTGCTACAGTACGTACGTATGGTGCCTCGTAGGGATGAGAAAGGTCACGCCGACTCTCCATGGCAAAATATGCCAAGTCTTCCATGATGACTACATCGTACTTTGTAGCCATCTCACCGATGATCCTAAGTTCCTCTTCCTCAAGGCTGATCCATGCAGGATTATTGGGATTGCTGTACACGATGGCAGCAATATCACCTGGTTGCAGTTCTTCTTCCAGCTTCTCACGCAAAGCCTCACCTCTGTAAGGGTAAATGTCAAATTCGCGCCATTCAATACCGAGTACGCGCAACTGTGACTTTTGGATGGGGAAACCAGGGTCAATGAAGAGCACCTTGCCCATCTGAGGATAGGCCTTACGCTGGCAGCAGGCAATAAAACTACCAAACGAACCTGCCACACTACCCACCGTGGGCAGACATGCTCTCGGACTAACATCCACATTGATAAATGCCTTGACAAATTCCGATGCAGCCTCCTTCAGTTCCTTGATACCTGCAGCTGCTGGATATTGGCTGCCGATGCCTGTATCGAGGGCACGTTTCTCGGCCTCTACACCATATTTGTTTATAGGCAAGCCTGGTGAACCCTGATCCATTCGGATAAAAGGGATGCCTGTCTTTTGCTCCAAATATTGTGCCACCAGGAGTGTCTCCCCTATCGTTGCATGACAGAGGTCTGCCACATGGTTCTCACGTGCAGCCTCTGTCACTAATTCTTCAGAGAATATCTTCATTAATTCTTAAAGTTTCGTTTATCGTTAACGTGTTTTGCCTTACCCATAGAACGTTGAATGCTGTTAGGAGGCAAAATGTGAATATTTGGTTTGATGCCGAGCACACTTACGAGACGATCATAAAGTGGCTTGATGTATGGCATTTGGTTGGCTGGATTGGGCGAGAAGAATTCTTCGCGAAGCTCAACGTCGAGGTCGAACATATCCTCGTTGTTCTTGCGATCAACCGTGATGAAGTACTGGGGCGAGAATGCAGAGAACTCAGTAAGGATAGCCTCAACGGTAGAGGGGAATACGTTGACACCACGAACAATGAGCATATCGTCAGAACGGCCTAAGATTCGGTCCATACGAACTGCAGTACGTCCACACTTACAGGGTTCGTAAATGAGACGTGTGAGGTCGCGTGTACGATAGCGGAGAATTGGCATAGCCTCCTTGCAGAGAGAGGTGAACACCAGCTCACCAAACTCACCTGGTGCACATGGTTCGAGAGTGTCTGGGTTGATGATTTCTGGATAGAACATATCCTCCCAAAGGTGGGTACCATCCTGGCACTCACACTCACCTCCTACGCCAGGACCACACATCTCCGTCAGTCCGTAGATATCGATGGCCTTGAGATGGAGTTTCTCTTCCAATTCCTTGCGCATACCTTCAGTCCAAGGTTCTGCTCCGAAGAAGCCAACACGCAGATGCATATCCTCGATGCTTACTTTATCACTCTTCTCTATGCACTCTGCAAGGTGAAGGGCGTATGACGGAGTACAACAAAGAACGTTAGAGCGAAAGTCCTTCATCAGCATAATCTGCTTCTCTGAGTTACCTGCAGAGGTGGGAAGCTGTACAGCACCAAGCATGCCTGCTGCATCGTGAGCACCAAGACCACCAGTGAAGAGACCATAACCGTAACTTACCTGAACAGTATCACCAGGACCAACACCACCAGCAGCCATAACGCGTGCAGCACCCTCTGCCCACATCTTGAGGTCGTTTTCTGTATAGACGTCAACGACTGGCTTACCTGTTGTGCCTGAAGAAGCGTGAATACGTCTTACCTCTGTTGGAGGAACAATCATAAGACCGAAGGGGTATTCATCGCGAAGGTCAGTCTTCGTGGTGAATGGGAGTTTGTGGATATCGTCAATTGACTTGATATCATCTGGAGTGATATTTAGTTCTGCCATCTTACGACGATAGAATTTTGACTTCTCGTAAACGTTCTTCACAAGTTTTACGAGACGCTCACTTTGGAGTTTCTTCATGTCCTCACGGGACATACATTCCATTTTAGGATTTAGGATCATGATGGTATTATTTTAGAGTTAATAGTTTTAGGGGTTATGGGTTTAAAAGTTTAGGAAGGAAATAGTTCCCGCAAAAGAGGTTATGAGGTCTTACATTAACCCTTCGTAGGGGAAGTCTTTTTTGAGTCGATAGGCAAGACCGGTCATCATAGCAAGTATGTCACCTTTTTGGTTCTTGACGGTCATGTCACAATAAGGGAGTTTCTGATGATTGACCTGTTCAGTGCATTCTGCAATAAGCGTATCGCCCAACATGCCTGCTTTGATGAAAGTGATATTGTTAGAGATACCAACCGTGAGGATACCATGGCTGTTCGCCATAGCAGCAAAGGTAAGGTCTGCCAAGGTAAACATCACGCCTCCCTGACAAACACCAGCACCATTCAAGTGATGCTCCATGACAGTCAGTTCCGCACGGGCGTAGCCTTCACGAATCTCCGTCAGGTGTGCGCCAATCAACTTGGCAAAACGGTCATCATTATTTAATCGTTCAATCAGTGTTGTCATTTTACACCTTATTTATTACAAATTGAGTATGTTCATTTTCCTGTTTTCTACGTACAGACTACGTATAGCCTACGTACAGCCTACGTAAATGTACGGTGTTTGTACGGTGTTTGTACGTTGTTTATACGTTATTTGCGATTTACTATTTGACCTTTGGCAATTGGTTTGTGTGTTAGTTGAATCTCACCTGCATCTGACAGATGAACTGATGAGTGTCACCACGGTTGAAGT